>JBJEPU010000034.1:0-17935 GCA_051881395.1 Candidatus Fimenecus sp. | reverse complement strand
GCTTCGCAGACATTTCCCCTAACAGGGGAATCACCCCGCCCTACCGTATAAATTGTCCCGACAAACCCCAATTTGTAATTTAAAAATACTTTTCAAAGAACACCCGATGTAAAACTTAGGCGGCGTTCCCTATGCGAACACGATATGCGGGAAATAACCCATTCCGTTAAAAATTAAAAAGACCTTCTTTTGGCAAAACCGTATGCCGAAAGAAGGTCTTTTATCATACCGTTAAACGGTGACTGTCAACAAATCAATAATTGACTTCGCTGACTTCAAAATAGCTTTGCGGATAAGCACACACGGGGCAAATTTCCGGTGCTTTTGTACCGACCACAATATGCCCGCAGTTGCGGCACTCCCAAATTTTGACCTCGCTCTTTTCAAAAACAGCGGCGGTTTCCACATTCTTCAAAAGGGCGCGGTAACGCTCCTCGTGATGCTTTTCAATCGCACCGACCATACGGAATTTTGCGGCAAGCTCCGGGAAGCCTTCCTCCTCCGCTGTTTTGGCGAAGCCGTCATACATATCTGTCCACTCATAGTTCTCGCCGTCGGCGGCCGCCGCCAAATTCGCGGCGGTATCCCCGATACCGTCTAACTCACGGAACCACATTTTTGCGTGTTCACGCTCATTTTCGGCGGTCTTTAAGAACAAAGCGGCAATCTGCTCATACCCCTCTTTTTGCGCCACAGCGGCAAAATAGGTATATTTATTTCTTGCGCCCGACTCCCCGTCAAACGCGGCGTGCAGATTTTTCTCGGTTTGCGTGCCCGCATATTTGTTTTTGCTTTCCGTAGCCAGCGGTGCAAGATTTTCACCTTTCGCGCCGCAACGCGGGCACACCGGCGTTTCACCGTCTTTCACTTCAAAAATCTCACCACATAATTTGCATTGATACTTCATTGTTTTTTCCTCCGTATTTTTAACATTTGTATTTTTATTTGTGTTTGTGGGTACACGCGCCTGCCCTGCATGGCGAATACCCGTGTATTCGGCAATTTCTCGGTCCGTGGTTATCAAATTCTCCATCGACAGCCCGTGCACGGAGCGATTACCTGTCACGCGGGCAAAGGTTTGCAGTTCCGCGCGCGAAACGTTCAGGAAATTCGCCACGCGCTGTGCGGCGGCGTCAATATGCAACCGCTTACGAAGCTCGGGGTCTTGTGTTGCCACACCAACCGGACAGTTGCCGCTCCCGCAAATACGGTATTGCTGACACGCGGCGGCCATCAAACCGGCGCTGGCAATCGCAACGGCGTCCGCGCCCATTGCCAATGCTTTTGCAAAATCCGCCGAGACCCGCAAACCGCCGGTAATGACCAAAGAAATATCGGAATGGACTTCGTCCAAATATTTTCTTGCGCGCGCGAGCGCATACACCGTAGGCACGGTGGTCGCCTCCCGCAAAAACAGCGGACTCGAACCTGTTGCGCCGCCTCGGCCGTCAATCGTAATGAAATCGGGCTGGGCGAACACGCAGTATTCTAAATCCTGTTCGATATTCCCCGCGGCAATTTTGATGCCGATGGGGCGGCCGTCCGAGCGTTGGCGCAACATATCGACCATATCGCGCAAATCCTCTTTGGTGTGAAGGTCAGGGAATTTGCTCGGGCTTTGAATGTCCTCCCCCTGCTTTTTCCCACGGATAGCGGCGATTTCCGCCGTGACCTTTTCGCCCGGCAGATGCCCGCCCATACCGGGCTTTGTACCCTGCCCGATTTTAATTTCAATCGCATCGGATGTGCGCAAATTTTCATCGGTCACGCTGTACTGATTGGGGATATACTCAAATATGTATTTGTAAGCGGCTTGCTTTTCCTCCGGTAAAATGCCGCCCTCGCCGCTGCACATCGCAGTTTTTGCCATTGCCGAGCCCTTGGCAAGCGCGATTTTAACTTCTCTCGACAGTGCGCCGAAGGACATATGTGAAATGTAAACAGGGCTTTGCAAAACCATCGGTTTTTTGGCGTGCTTGCCGATAACGGTTACGGTATCCACCGCTTCGCCGTCGTCGAGCGGCGGCGGATTGAGTTGCGCGCCGAGCAACAAAATATCGTCCCAATTCGGCATCGGCATTTTGGTGCTCATTGCCCCGCCGATGGGTTTCCCCGTCACCGCCATTTCGTGGATTTCTTCCATATAACGCGCAGACGGGTCGTGCCGTGCGGTGACGCTGTCATACGCCAAGTCGCCGCCGTACGATGGCGGCGCGGGCGTTTGCACTTCATCGGAAATCGGCAACAAATTGGAAATCGGCTGTTTGCAAACCGGACAGCCGGTAAGCTCGGAAATCGGTTTGCCTTCCTTTTCCTCATCATAGACAGCCCCGCAAATTTTGCATTTGTAGATAGCCATAAAACACCCCTCTTTTATTTTTAATTTTTCTTTTGACATTCGGAGCACAGACCTTCAAATATCAAACGGTGGCGTTGAATTTGAAAACCCGTTTCCTGTTCGACTTTTGCATCATATTCGGCTTGGTAACAAAGCGGCGCGTCAAACACCTTCCCGCAACTCGTGCAAAAAAGGTGGTAATGCCTGTCAAGGCGCAAATCATAGCGGTCCGCCGCAGGCACTTTGACATTTGTAATCTCGCCGTTTTCCGACAGAATGCCGAGGTTGCGGTATACCGTCCCCCGACTGATTTTTTCGTCCTTTGCGCGTACATCCAAATAAATTTGGTCAGCGGTCGGGTGGTCGCACCTTGCCGTGACAGCGTCCAAAATCATTTGACGCTGTTTGGAATTTCGTTGCTTTTTCATTTGAATCTCCGTTATCATATTAGGACTTATTACTAATTATTATAGTATGCAAAAACAAATTCGTCAAGGGAAAATTTGGAAAAAGATTGCCGGACGCATTACAAATTAAAAAGCATTTGCGGCTTTGTGCGGAAATACAAAGTACAAAGAACATAGGGATGCCTCGTGCAATTTGTGCAATCAAAAAACGGCAAATGTTTTTGATTGCAGTCTTTTTTGTATAGCTGTGTTAAATTTGGATTTGTATATCTAATTGTAGGGGCGGTCGACCCGGCCGCCCGCGGATTTTGATGTAATTTTGCGGAACGGTCAAGACCGTTCCCTACGCAAAAAATGTAATATGAGCGTAGGGGTCGGCGTCTCGACGACCCGTTGTAGGAGCGGGGCTTATGCGCCCGCCCGATTGTCATTCTGAGCCGATAGGCGAAGAATCTCGTTTCGCACATTTTATACTTGGTGCTGTTTGAGATCCTTCGCTTCGCTCAGGATGACAAATACAAACCCCAATTTATATTTGCAGTTTAAAACATTTCTCAGAGCAGCAAACGAGTCAAAAAAGAAAAGACTGCAAACTTTTTCATTTACAGTCTTCCTTTTGGTGGAGACAGAGGGGATCGAACCCCCGACCTCACGGATGTGAACCGTGCGCTCTGACCAGCTGAGCTATGCCTCCGTATTCAATTATATAAACACACCGTAAAAAGCAAATGGTCCGAGTGACAGGATTCGAACCTGCGGCCTCATGGTCCCAAACCACGCGCGCTACCAACTGCGCTACACCCGGATATAAAACCAATTAAACAAGCCGCTTGGCCGCCGGTTCCTAATTTTTGCCTTGCGGCAAAAATTTTTCGGGCTAAAAACGATTCACCGAATCGTTTTCTTAACGCCCTCAACCCAAGTCTGCCGCTTCGCGGTGCGGCCTCATGGTCTGCAAACCACGCGCGCTACCAACTGCGCTACACCCGGATATAAAACCACTCAACAGTCCTATATAGCCGCCGGTTCTGCACTGCACAAGCACAAAACTTTTTTGATGCCTGTGTATTATACAACACACGCGGGCGTTTGTCAAATGGATTTGCGCAAAAAATCCATAAAAATTCCTCAAAATTGAATTTTCGGGCAAAATCTCGGACGTTCCCGCAAGAAATCCACGAAAAGTTCGGAAAAAATGAAATTTACTCTTGCAAAATCTTAAATCTTATGCTAATATAGTCGAGCAGTTGTTCGGGGCTACCCCGCCAACGCAAATTGTATATCCGGGTGTGGCGCAGCTGGTAGCGCGCTTGACTGGGGGTCAAGAGGCCGTGAGTTCAAGTCTCGCCACTCGGACCAAAACGAAAATCCGTTCTCGAAAGAGGGCGGTTTTTCTGTTTTGTATCATTCACTATTCATTATTCATCATTCATTATTCATTAAAACGAGAACGGATTTTCAAATGAATATTGAATATTGAAGCCGCTTACGCTAATGAATAATGAATAATTCAGGTGCTTTGCTTCGCAAAGTAATGATAAAATAATCTTACGGGTTCAAATATCCAATAAAATTTCACATCGCTATTTGTTAGCTGTTGCTTAACAAAAAGCAAGTCATATGACTTGCTTTTTATTTTTACGGTTTATTTTTGCAGAATGGTCAAGACCATTCCCTACGCACACAAATTTCTATTCTGCTATAAATTGACGGCGGGGGGCAAAATTTCCGAATTCAGGCACCGAACGGCGGGGGCAAGCCACCCGCCCTACTCCATCAAAACAGACATTTCCCCTATCAAGGGAATTACCGCCACTACGCGAGGGTTTTTTTCAATCCATTCTCTCCATTGCGGGGGAATGCATACAAAACCGCAGGACATTTTCGGCGGTGCGTTGGAGTTCGCCCAAAGTGATGCCGTCTATTTTGCCGTAGGTTTTGAGCAATGTGCCGTCGGGCTTTTCTTTGCCTGTGCGTTCACCGCCGGGCATAAAGACATCGACTTGCGCGCGCACGCGGTAGGCTTGGTCTTTGAGCTTCGGGAATTCGTGGGAGTTTTCGTGACGAAGCCACCAATCGGTCATCACACAGCCTGTATAGCCCCACTCCCCGCGCAGTACGGTGGTGCAAAGGTCGTAGTGGTAATGCCCGTACACGCCGTTGATGCGGTTGTAAGAGGTCATAATATTTTGCGGCGCGGCTTCTTTCACGCAAATTTCAAAGCCTTTTAAGTAAATCTCGCGCAATGCGCGCTCGGACAGGCGCGAATCGTTGCGGTTGCGGCGATATTCCTGATTGTTGCACGCAAAATGCTTGGGACAGGCGGAAACGCCGTTGCTTTGAAGCCCCTGCACCGCCGCCGCGGCAATTTTGCCCGTCAACAGCGGGTCTTCGGAATAATATTCAAAATTTCTGCCGCACAAGGGATTGCGGTGAATATTGATGCCCGGCCCTAACAGCACATCGGTGCCCTTTTCGCGCATTTCCGCGCCCGTTGCGCGGTAAACTTCTTCCACCAACGCGGTATCAAAGGTGCAGGCAAGCAAAGTGCCGATAGGGAGTAACGAGCAAGAGGCATACAGACGAATACCCGACGGGCCGTCGGTGGTGGTGACGGGTGGCACGCCTTTTTGCCGTAAGGAGTCGAGCACGCCGCCGTACACGCCCGCATTACCTGCCACGCCGAGTGGGCTGTTCATACGGTATGCGCCGCGGGAAATCGCTTCGAGTTCTTCTAAATCGAGTTGCGCCACAAAATCCGCCATTTGCACTTTGCCGTCGCGCACATCGGCGAGTTTATAGCCCTTATCCCCTGTTTGCGCATATTCTTGCGGCAGATTTTCGAGAATCCGCGCGCGTAAATCACGCGTTGCGGTAGATACGGTTGCCTTTTTCGGCACGCGCACGCCGTTTTTCTCCGTCGCCTGTATGACGGAAAAGGCTTCTTGCGGTGCGGCGGCTTCGGTCAGTTGCTCTGTCACCGCGGTTTCAGTTTGCGAATAGGTATAGATTTGTTTTGCCGCGCGCACATCGCCGCCGAGATAAAATACATAGTCCCCTTTTTCGGTAACATAGGCGGATTTGTGCCCCGTCACGCCGCTGTCATCATAGGACGAAAGCGCACGGCGCGGCACGGTCACGGTGACGGTTTCGCTCGCATTCGGTGCTAACAAATCGGTTTTTGCAAAGCCCACAAGTTCACGCGAGGGATTGCCGAGCGCGCCGCAGGGCTTTCGGAGATACACCGCGACCACCTCTTTGCCGCTGTATTTCTCGCCGATATTTTGCACGGTGCAGGTGAACGAGAAGCCGTCTGCGGTTTCGTCGCAAGCCGCAAACTCCACCGAGAAATCGGTATAGGAAAGCCCGTAGCCGAACGGATACAGCACATCGTCTTTGGCAAAGGTTTCAAACCAGCGGTAGCCGACAAAAATATCCTCGGTATAGAAATTGTAATCCTTGCCGCCGAAATCCGCCGCGGACGGATATTTTTCATAGGTTTTTGCCACGGTATCAGTCAGTTTGCCGCAAGGCGTCACTTTACCCGCAAGCAAATCCGCCGCGGCGTTGCCGCTTTCCATACCGCCCTGCCACAAAAGCAAAACCGCGTCGATTTTTCCGTCGAATTCGTCCACCCATGACAAATCCATCACACTGCCGATATTGAGAAGCACCACGGTTTTCTCAAAATGCGCGGTAACAAAGGAGAGCATTTGCCGTTCGGCATCGGTTAAGTAGAAACTGCCTTTTTCCAATGCATTTTCGCGGTCCTCGCCTGAGGAACGGCCAATCGTCACCACCGCGCAATCGGACTGCTGTGCCGTTTCACGCACCAAATCTTCCGACAGCATCATGTCCGGGTAAAATCGCGGCCAATGCCCCCAAAAGCCATGGTCAATGGGATTTTCTGCGTCCCATTTTTCATACATCTGTGCTAATTTTTCATTGACTTTTACAGTCGGGCAAGCGCGCAAGCCCTCTAAAAGGCTCACGGCGTACGGCTTGTTGACATCGCCGCCCGAGCCGTAGCCCGTGTAAAACCATTGCATCTGCCCCCTGCCGAACAGGGAAACGCGCGTGCCGACCGAGAGCGGCAAAGCGTTGTTTGCATTTTTCAAAAGCACCGCACCCTCTGCCGCAGCACGCCGCAAAATTTCAGGCATACCGGGTGTAACGGTTTTGTCGGCGGCGGCGCGCGCCGCTGTTTCCTGCGCTAAGGAATCCTTTTGAAATAAGTTAATTGCTTTTTCCACAATTTTGGTAATTACGGCCATAATTCTTCCCCATTTCTATGACTGTTACGCGTCAACAGTAGTTTCTTGCGCCGTTGTCTGTGCCTCTGCCGCACTTTCGGCACGGCGCACCTTCAAATCCGCCTCGACCTGCTGTTTTAAACTGTCAGGATAACGAATAAACAACAGCGGAATGACATTTAAAATACTGCCGACAATCGGGCCTAAAATAAACAGCGGCCACACCCATTTATCAAACAAAGGTGAAAGCGGCAAACCGTTATTGTAATCCTCGGCGCTGTATTGCAGTAAAATCAACAACCCTGTCAGCACGCCGGTGTTAATTGCGCCGACGATTTTGCTGGCAAAGGTTTGGGCGGCAAAGGTAATGGCTTCACTGCGGCGGCCTGTTTTCCATTCCATATAGTCAATCGAATCACCGAACAGCGAGGTCATGGCAATACCCGTAAGGCCTGCGGGAATGCTCGCCACCGCCATTAAGAGCATCACAACAACAATTCTGTATCCCTCGTACCCGACAAAGAAGCAAAGAATACGCACCACAATCGCGGCAAGGCAGGATAAAATCAGGATATTTTTCATACCGCCGACTTTTTTGGCAAATTGCGGGGCAATGAGCATGGCAAGCGTACCGGGAAGCCCCGATACCAAGCCGAAAATGAACGATGCGGTCATACCGTCAATCGTAAGGCCGAACACTTCTAACGAAACCTTATATTTAAAGAAATACACGGCGGGTACGCCCAAAGAAAAGCCGCTTAAAATACTGCCGAGCAAAATGAGCATCACCATTTTATTCTTAAACAGGTCACCCAAGGTATCCAAAAGCCCTGTTGGCCCTTTTTCGGGGAGAGAGCGCACACGCTCTTTGGCTTTCGCGGAACACATCGACAGCATCATACCGCCGAAGCCGAAGGTAATTCCCAATACGGCAAACACAATTTTTTCGGGAATCTCGAAACGGTTGCCGAGGGATACGAATACGGAGATAAGCCCCGGCAGCCACGAGCCGACCGTTGCACCGATACGCCCCCACTGCGACAGTCTGCCGCGTTCGTCAGAATGCGGCGACATGACGGCGGTCATCCCCCACATGGAGACATCCTGCACGGTAAAGGTCATATCGTACACCAAATAGATAAGCAAAATAAACGCGCCCTGTAAAAATGCACGGTCTGTCAAAAATCCGGGTTTTACAAACATCAAAATGGCGCATATGCCGACGATAAACGGCGTGAGTTTCAGCCATGGGCGCAGTTTTTCGCCGCTTTTGAAACGGTGATGGTCAATGAGCACACCCATCAGCGGGTCATTGACTGCGTCCCAAATGCGCGCGAAGGTTAAAACAAAGGCAATGACGCGCATATCGTAATACGCGACATCGGTGCAGAAATAATAAAACCAGCCGCCGACAAGCCCGCAGGAAATGTTTTGCCCCGCTACACCCGCCGCAAACCAAAGCCCCTCTTTGCGCGGTACAACGCCGTTGTTCGGCTCAATGGTTTTGTTTAAAAATGTTTTCAGTTTTCCCAAAGGTTTCTCTCCTTTTGCCGCAAAAAGGCGGCATTTTCTTTTTTATACACGCGTTTATCGTACCACAGAACACACTGAAAAGCAAGAAAAAACGCGGCAAGCAGAAAAGGGCTTGCCGCGAAGAAACGATTGTATTTTAGGATTTGCCGTAAGCTTCGACCAGCGCGTCGTATTCTTCGTCGGAAATGGCGACAACCGAGCCGTGGCGCGGGTGCATATCCAAACTGTAATCGCTTTGTTTGAGCTTTAAGAAATGCTCCATATCGGTGGTCTGCTGGGCAAAGTATCTGCCCTTCCCGTATTCGTCCATCAGCATAACCCAAGTGTCCGTGCCTGTGATATTATACATAGAACTGCCCTCGACGCCTGAGGACGCGAGCGACACCACCACGGGCTCGTCTTTGTACGGACCGTTCAACTTGTCAGAAGTGACATAGGCGATGGTTTGGTCCTCGTCGTGCTTGAAATACAGATAATACTTGCCGTTTTGTGCGTTGTAAATAATATCGCCGTCGATAGTTTGAATGCCCTCGCGGATATACAAAGGCTGGGGCTCGGTCAGCGTTTTAAAATCCGTTGTATAGGCGTAATACATCCCCGCAATGTCCTGTTCCTCGGTGGAATGTGCCCAATAGACCATATACGCGCCCTTTTCGCTGTCCCACAGCGCCTGCGGTGCCCACGCGCGGGTGGTATGGGCAAATTCGCCGCCGAAATCGCAAATATCTATGATGGTTTCGTCCGTCCAAGTGATTAAATCGGCGGATTTCCAAGTGACAAGCGCATGGTTGGAGGTCCAACCTTCCTCACACGCCATATCGGTACCGATGATGTAATAAAAGCCGTCCTCCCCTTTTAATATGTACGGGTCGCGCACGCTTTTTTTACCAAGCGTTTGCAAAATGACAGGCTCGTTGTTGTTGAGCGCTTCAAAACGGTAGCCGTCCTCGCTTACGGCGAAATGGATACGCTCTTCTTCGCGCGCATTGCCGACAAAATAGCAGAAAAGATATTTTCCGCTTTCGTTTTTTGCGGGTTTTGCGAATTTTAAAACGCCTGTCGAGTATAACACTGCCAAAGTCACCCCTGCCGCCAGCACAAGTACACAGACTGCGCCGACAATAATTTTTTGAAGTTTCGGAAGTTGTTTCATAAGAATGCTCCTAACGGAATTATTTTTCACTTTCGCGGGAACTTTCAAGCGCCGTGTGCAGTTTTTCAAGTTCTTTTTTCGACAGTTTATAGCCGAAGAAAAGAAGCACGAACAATACGGTTAAAATGATGGCGGGCACCAAGGTGGCAATGCCGTAGAGTTTTTCCACCACTGCGGCGGGTTGCTGTGCCAGTTTACCGTCATAGCCGATGATGCCGAGAATGGCGGGAACACCTGCGCCTGCGGCGGTCTGTCCAAGTTTTCTCGCAAAGGAATAGAACGAGTAAGCAGTGCTTTCCTCCCGTCTGCCCGAAAGCAGTTCGTGGTAGTCGATAACATCCATCACCATTGCCCAAATTTCAAGCACCAAGAAAGTCTGCCCTGCGCCCGAAAGGAAGGTCATAACAAGGAACAGATAGGGATTTTGCGAAAGGGCGGTGAAGCCCAAAAGGTACATCACAATATTGACAACCGCCGCAAAGCCGATACCGACGGCGCAAATCTCTTTTTTGCCGAATTTGCGAATCAGTTTCCCCATTACAGGCAAGAACATCGCCATCGGCAGATAAGTGCAAATGGTGACAATGCTGTAAAGACCGGGCTTTTCATAGAAATTCTTAAACAGGTAGTTATATACCGTTTGGGTATACATTTGGAAGCAAATCAAAAGCATGGACACGCCGCAAAGCGCCAAAAACGGCTTGTTGCGAAGCAGTAAGCGCATACTTTTGAACAGATTGTATTTACTTTCCGTTTGCTTTGCCGAAACAGTCACACGCTCTTTGGTCAGTTTAAAATGCGCAAAAAATGTGATGAGCGTTAAAACGGAAAGGCAACCGACGGCGATACTCAATTTGCCGCCGTCGAGTACTTTCACCGTGCCGCCGTCCGCACTCGCAACGGTGGTATACACAAGAAGCGGCAACAGAATTTGCGCAGGAAGTCCGCCCACACCTGCGCCAACCGAACGCCACATAGAAAGTGACGAACGCTCGATTTCGTCATCAGTAATGACGGAAGCCAACGAGCCATAGGGAATGTTGACGCCTGTATACATCATCCCGTAGAAAATGTAGGTGATGTAGGCATAAATCAAATACTGCTTTTCGGTAAGTCCCGGCAGTTTAAAGAACATTAAAAATGCCGAAATTGCCAGCGGCACGGACGCCGCGAGGATATACGGGCGAAATCTGCCGTGCTTTGTGGGGCGGCGGGAGTCAATAAACGCACCCCACATCGGGTCGTTGACCGCGTCCCAAATACGCGCCACGAGCATCAGCACCGTGATAGAGGCGGTGGCAAGCCCCAAAACATCGGTGTAAAACATGGTCAAAAAGGAATTGACCAACGAAAATGTCAAAATGCCGCCCATATCGCCGAGGGCATAGCCAAATCGGTCCACTGCCTTTATGCCGTGGGTTTGCTGTGCTTTTTCCATTATGTTTCCTCCTTCATTACCGTAAGCGTTCTGCTGTCGCCTTCGCAAAGACGAATACAGGGCACAAAGGGCATATCCCCTGTATTTTTATAGGACACCGAAACAGAGTTTTCCGTGCACTGCACCGTAAAATACAGATGCACGCAGTTGTTGTTCTGATAAGCGAAAGTCTCGCCGTCATCGGTGAAAAATTCACTTGTAAATTCGCCGTTTTTGACGGGATAAACGGTAAAGACCATTTCGCCCTCGTCGGTGGGAAGAATACTCCCGCACCGCACGAAATACGGCATTTTTGCGTTTGGCAAAATCGTCAGCGAAACGCTTTGCCCGCCCGCATACACTTTGCCGTCCAAGTACCAATCTTCCCCTTTCGGCAAATAGGCGGTGACATCTGTTTGCCCCTCGTCAAAGGCGAAGTAAACCAATAAATCTTGGCCCACAAGCATACCGTCATTTTGTTTGTAAAGTTCTTTGTCATCATAATACAAAAGCGGCGGCGCATTCATTGGGATTTCCTTTTCCACGGCGTTGTACGCACAGGAATAGAGATACGGCATCAGTTGTTTGCGCTGATAAAACAGCGCTTGCACGGCGGGGATACAGTCGGGATAACTCCAAGGCATCGTAGCCGAGCCGTCCGCATTCCAACTGTGCACGGTAAAGCGCGGCTCGAAAATGCCGTGCTGTAACCACCGCAAAAGCAGTTCGCGAGAGGGCATATCCCCGTGAAAGCCGCCTAAATCGTGCCCATAAAAATACAACCCTGACATAGATAAGATCAGCCCGATGTTGTGGCAATACCGTAAATCCGAAAAATCGGTGCGGTTATCCCCTGACCAGGTCTGCGCCAAACGCCGCACGGCAATATTGCCGCTTCGGGTGGAAAGGAACGGTCTTATATTCGGATTTTTTTGGATTTGCGCGCTGTAAGACGCGGCAACCATTAAATAAGTGAGTATGGGGCGAATACGGCTTGCCTGTACCTTTTCGCCGCCGAACCCGCAGGCAACGGCATCGCAGTCCCGAATATCAAACTCGTTATTGTCATTCCAAGTGGCGACAATGCCTAAAACCAGTAAGGTTTCGGTGACTTTTTGCGCCCAATAGTCAAACGCTTGCGTGTTTGTGAAGTCCAAATAACTGCCCAAGCCGTCCCAAAACTCGGTCACAAAAGGCGTGCCGTCGGGATTTTTCACAAAATACCCTTTTTCGGCGATTTCCTGATACAGCGGGTGGCTGTCTAAAAATGCAGGCTTAATATTTGGGATAATTTGAATGCCGTTATCGGAAAATTTCTTTATAAACGCTTCGGGATTCGGGAATTTGTCGGTATTCCAATGAAACACATACCGCCGTTCCCCGATGGAAGTGTAGCCGGAAGATAGATAAAATCCTTTGCAGGACAAATCGTATTCTTCTAATTTTTGCAAAAAGCCGTTCATTTGCGTTTCGGAGTCGGGCGCGTCGGTATACGCCATGGTACTGCCGCAGTAATCAAAACTCCATTTCGGGGGGAACGCCTGCTTGCCGCAAAGGGAACAGAACTGCTGTAAAACCGAAAGTTTCGTGCCGAAAAACACATAATACACAAGGCAATCGTCTTCGGTTTTAAAGTATTTGTACGGCGGATAATAGTTATTGATTTCCTTACCGAAATCCATATACGAGGTGTCGGCAGTATCGTAAAAAATGCCGTAACAACCCACATCGTTTTCGCAAATATAAAACGGAATGTGTTTGTAAAGCGGGTCGCTCTCGGCGGCATCATAGCCCATACAGTCACAGGTTTCTATGCGAAAGGCTCTGCCCGCTTTATCTAAGCGCCCGCCCTTGTCGCCGAGTCCGAAAATGTGTTCGCCGTTTTTGCGGGTGATATAATGATAGGTTTCTTTGCCGAATTCGCCGCCGAAATTATAGGCAAGCGGCGCGCGGTCAGAAAAGAGGATTTCCCCGTTTTTGCGGTATGCCAAAAGAAAGTTTTTTCGGTTTATTACAATCTCCACACCGCAGGGCAAGGTGATTTTTTCTTCGTCTTCGCTGACGGATATTTGCGGCTGGCAAAGGGCAAATCCCTCTGTGCTCAAACGGTCTCGCCCCGCTGTGCGGAATTCACTGTCGGGATTGACCGAAAATGTCGGCAACATCGTATTTTGATTTTTATATACGGCCACGCGCAGACAACTGCCGCTTACAAAATCAAGCCGAACGGTGTTACCCTCGCTTTCATAGATACGAGCCGTGTCTGTTGCACTTGAAAGGCTGAAATTGTAGTGAAACTTTCCCATTATACCGTCTTCCCTTTTCCCGTGATGGTAAATTTCAGATTATCTTTGGTTTTCCAAGGCGCGCACGCGGAATTTTCGCAGAAAGACATCGGTGTTTTGTAATGCGGTGTCCACGCAGGCAAAGACGGACAATTGGGATTGCCGCTTTTTACAAAGGCGCATATGGCGTCGGAAAGTTGTTCCGAAATTTGATAGTCAATCTCCGCAAAGGGCCGCCAGTTAAAATCCAGCGTGGAAAAAGCATACAGCAAATCCGCCGAATGCCACGCCCCCATATCGTCACCGGGCAAAAAGCGGTTAAAGTTATAAATATAGCAAGGCGCTGTGCGGTGGTTCTGCATAAATTTGCCCCATTTTTTCATCACGCCTTCGAGCACAATGGGAATCATATCCGTGCAGGTAGAGCCGACAATTTGCGGCACTTCGGGCACGGATTTTAAGTTGAATGTTTCCGCACAAAGGAGTTGGCCGTCATACACGGGAAACGTATACGGCATACTGACCTTGGTTTCCTGACACGCTTTGCGCCAAGCATAATACAGGACTTTTGCGTCCACGGTTTTTAATTCCTCCATGGAATTTACGCCTGCGTTTTTCGCAATTTTATCCCAAAACGGGGTAATTTTCGCAATTTGCAACGGTTTCAAAATGCACCGTTGTAACCCCGCGCCGCTTTGCAGAATTACGCCTGCGATTTTGCCTTTTAACTGCGGATTGTTCAAGTGAATATCCACGCTCATCGCGCCTGCGCTCTGCCCCATCAAGGTGATTTTATTGGGGTTGCCGCCGAATGCGGCAATATTGTCGAGCACCCACTGAATGGCAACGGTTTGGTCATACAGCCCGAAATTGGCAAGGTAGCCGTTTTCATTTTTTAAATCCTTGTGTGCACAAAAGCCGTAAGGCCCAAGGCGGTAATTCATTGCCACGGTGATGATGCCCTTTTCGGCAAACCGCGCGCCGCTGATGTGCCCCTCGTCCGCACTGCCGCCCGTAAAGCTGCCGCCGTGAATATAGATTAAAACCGGGCAGTTTTCGGCGTTTTTCGGCGTCCAGATATTGAGAAAAAAGCAGTCCTCACTGTATGTAAACGAAAGCCCTTTCCGAAATTCCTTGTGGTAAAAGGGATTGACCTTGGCGTCGTCCTCAAACGCGCGGTGCTGATAACAGCAAGCCTTGTATGCGGTGGCGTCATACACGCCGTCCCAATTCTTTTCCTGCACGGGGTATTCGTACCTTTTAGCGTGTGCATACCGCACGCCGCGGTATTCTATACACCGTTCGGTTTCAAGCCCCTTGATAACCCCCAAGGGTGTTTTGGTTTCCAAGTATTTTTCCATTACACAACCCCCGATGCCGTTACAATATTGTGTTGAGTTAAGTGTAACAAAAAATGATTGTAAAATCAACCAGGAGTTGTTCGGCGTTTGACACGCGTTCTGTTGAAAATTCCGCCGAAAACGCACACATATACGCCGATATTGACAGACGGCATAAAAATATTGTAATATTAAGAAAAATAAACTTCTCGGAGAATTTACCATGCAGAAAGAACAGTTTGCGGTGCTGACCGCATTGGAAAAACGCGGCAAGCTGCCGCCGAAAGACCTCGCAAAAACCACGGGATTATCGCTTGATACCTGTTCCGCCGTGCTTGACGAATTGCAAAATTGCGGCTGGGTCAAAGGCGGCTCGGTGACCGAAACCGGCTTGGAAGCGTTAGAACCCTACCGTGTAAAACGCGCCATTTTTATTGCGGCAGGCATGGGCTCGCGGATGATGCCGATTACGCTGTCCTGCCCGAAGCCTTTGGTGCGCGTGAACGGGGTGCGCATTATCGACACGCTGATTGACGCCTGCATTGCGGCAGGGGTAGAGGAAATCATCGTTGTGCGCGGGTATCTCGGTGAATGCTTTAATCAGTTGACGGACAAATACCCGAATATTCGGTTTGTGGACAATCCGCATTATCGGGATTACAACAATATTTCATCTGCGTATCTTGTCAAGGATTTAATCGGCGGGTCGTATATTTTTGAATCGGATATTTATCTTGTAAACAGCGATTTGATTACAAAATATCAGTACGAAAGCAATTACCTCGGCGTACCTTGTGAGGAAACCCCAGATTGGTGCTTTGAAACCGATGCAAATTTAAGAATTACGGACTTACACAAACCCGGCAAAAACTGCCACCATATGTTCGGCATTTCTTATTATGACAAAGCGACCGGTGCGCTGTTTGAAAAATATGTCGATGAGGTATTTAACAAAATGCTCGGCGGCAAAGACCATTTTTGGGACGATGTGCTGTGCCATTTCTATGTAGATAAGGCAAATATTCATGTGCGCGAATGCTCTTTCCGTGATACGATGGAAATTGACTCCTTCGATGAATTGTGTGAAATTGACGAGCAGTACAGAATGACAAATTAACATTTAAAAGGCATAAAAAAGGGTTGTAAGACTGCAACCCTTTTTTCGTTTCTTTATTTGACAGATCCAATTTCGCGCAGTTCGTTTTCGGTACGACTGCTTCTTTATACGGCGAAAAACGGAAAACACGAATAAAACGATAAATTTCGTTGATTTTGAGAAGATTTTCTTTTATAATAGAGTATAAATTATATATAGTATCACGATGAAACAGAAAACAAAAACCCAAACACGCAAATCGTGTGCTTTTTTGCGCCGGACGGGAAACCGAAATTTATGTTTGCATTTGCAAAAAGCCGCTTGAAAGGCACGGGCACGGCGGTTACGGCAAGCCATACGGAACCGATGTTACAGCAATACGGTAGTTTTCTGATGCAAACAGCCAAGGCGGAATAGAAACTACATGGATATATGTGAACAACGAGATATATGATTATCTCGGTAATAAAAGTTTTACCGATGACGATTTTCAGTTTAATTATTGAAAGGATACCTGTCATATGAAACTTCATGAAACAGAATTGACCGAAATGATGAAGCCGGATACATATTTGTTGTATGAGGTTAGACCCAATGCGTCAGCAAACACAAACATTCGATTTGCCTTGGAAATAATCGAAGACATCAACGGAGAAATTCTTAGCGAGGCGGTAAACGAGGCAATTAAACGCTATCCCTATTTTTCCGTTCGGATAAAAATTGAAAACGGAAGTTACGCTTTTATACCCAATCCGCTTCCCATTGTCGTTATGGAAACAAAAACACCGTCAACGCCTCTTGGCTCCAAAGAAGTCAATTATCATCTCAATTACATAGATTACAAAGATGATACCATGTACTTCAACATCAGCCACAGCATAACCGATGCGGCGGGATATATCCCCTTTATCAAGTCTGTCCTGTATCAGTATCTTATCCGAACACACAGTGAACCGATCAGCGCCGAGGGTATCCATCTTCCTGATTCGGCATTTGTTCCCGGAGAATTTGATTTTCCGGAAATCAGCCGTCTGCCGCAATCGGATTTCAGCTTATATAAAGACGCGAAAATGGGCTATTTCCCCGCGGCGGATTACATACAAGCCATGAAAAACCCGAATTTTAAAGATGATGGATATTATTGCATAAGCATGAAACAGAGAGAGCTTATGAAATATGTACACTCGAATGATGCAAGTCCTGCGGCAATTATCGCTGTATTGATGTTCAAAGCGCTTGCGCCGCTGTGTCCGCAGGAAGAAAATATTTTTTCTGCGGGTATTGCCTGTAATTTCAGAACAGCCGTTCACTGCCCCAATGCGTTTCATTCGATAAACAGAGCATTACACGCGCAATATAAGCGTGATTACCTCGATATGCCTGTTGACAAGCTCGGCACAATTACAAGAGGGATGATTATGCTGCAATCGCAGCCGGAAAACTCCGTTATCGAAATGAAAAAAAAGCTTCAATTCTATGAAAATATTGATTCGCTGAAAACGATTGACGAGAAGAGAAATTTTTGTCTCCACGAAGGTATATTTACCAAAGGCTGCAAGGATACATATAATGTCAGTTATGTGGGGCAGACGGATTTCGGCGCAATGAGCAAGTTTGTAAGGTCCATGCATACGATAGCGTACGGAAATCTCCTTGTGGAGATCAATGCAATCGGAAATATGTTCTATATTACCTTTAACCAAATTATTAAAACCGACAAGTATATCCATGCTTTTCTGGACACATTGAACGAGGCGGATTTGTCTTACAGTGTCAGCAACTATAAAACAAAGAACCTTGCTCCCCTTGAATTACCCTAAATCTTGGGGACACAGGTAACCATGCGGCGGGGGCAGACAGCGCCTTACCGGCAGTCAATGAATATTGAATAATAAAAAATGAAGCATGAAAAATACAAAAAGAAAAGCCGCACTATCGTGCGGCTTTTCTTTTTGGTGAACGGGACGGGAATATCCTATCGAAGGAAATATTGCTACGCAATATGAAATAATAACCTCGCGAAGCATAACGAAATCATAGATTTCTATGTTTCGGAGAACATTGTAACATACCCGCTTCGCACAATGCGCTTCGCGGATATGTTATAATCCTA
>JBJEPU010000033.1:0-3208 GCA_051881395.1 Candidatus Fimenecus sp. | reverse complement strand
CCCCTACGCTCGTATTACATTTCGTGCGCGTAGGGAACGGTCTTGACCGTTCCGAAATTCCCCCACAAATCCAAATTCGTCATCCTGAGCGAAGCGAAGGATCTCAAACAGAACAAAATATAAAATGTGCGAAACGAGATTCTTCGGCTGTCGCCTCAGAATGACAAGCGGGCGGCGAGTCGGCCGCCCCTACAATACAACATTGACTATTTTTTACCGGTAAAATGAGGTATCACTATGGAATATTTTGCAAAACAATATGATGTTGCCGTCATCGGCGCGGGGCACGCGGGCATTGAAGCCGCACTTGCGGCGGCGCGGCTGGGGTGTTCGGTGATTGTATTCACCATCAATCTCGATTGGATTGGCAATATGCCGTGCAATCCGTCCATCGGCGGCACCTCAAAAGGCCATTTGGTGCGCGAAATTGATGCGCTTGGCGGCGAAATGGGCAAGGCGGCGGACAAAACCGCCATTCAAACGCGTATGCTCAACCGCGGCAAAGGGCCTGCCGTGCACTCTCTGCGCGCGCAGATTGACCGCCGCGAATATTCCAAAGTGATGAAGCACACCCTCGAATTGCAGGAAAACTTAGATGTCAAACAGGCAGAAGTGGTGGATTTGCACCGAAATGCCGAAGGACTTTGGCAGTTGACCACCAAATTAGAGGCAATTTGCACCGCAAAAACCGTAATCCTTGCCACAGGCACCTTCCTCGGCGGGCGGGTTTATATTGGCGATGTTTCCTATGAAAGCGGGCCGGATGGAATGTTCCCTGCAACCGCGCTCTCGGAATCGCTGTACGCGCTGAAAATTCCGTTGCGCCGCTTTAAAACAGGCACGCCCTCACGCGTGAACCGCCGCAGTGTGGATTTTTCCGTTTTGGAAGTGCAGGAATGCGACGAGAACACCACGCCCTTTTCCTTTGACAATGACGCGCCCGCGCCCGACCGCGCCGCGTGCTACATTGCTTACACCAACGACGACACCAAACAGGTGATTTTGGACAATATTCAGTACTCGCCCCTATACAGCGGCAAAATTCACGGCGTGGGGCCGCGCTACTGCCCGAGTTTTGAAGACAAAATTATGCGCTTTCCCGAAAAAGAGCGCCACCAGCTGTTTATTGAGCCGTGCGGCTTAGATACCGAGGAATTGTATTTGCAGGGTATGTCCTCATCGCTCCCCGAAAGCGTGCAGTTGCAGTTTTTGCGCACCATAAAAGGGCTTGAAAATGTAGAAGTGATGCGCACTGCCTACGCGATTGAATATGATTGCGTTGACCCGCTGGCATTAAAGCCTTCTTTGGAATTCCTGGATTTAGACGGGCTGTTCGGGGCGGGGCAGTTCAACGGCTCTTCGGGTTATGAAGAAGCGGCGGCGCAGGGGCTTATCGCGGGCATCAACGCCGCGCGCAAGGTGCAGGGCAAGCCTGCGTTTGTGCTCGACCGTGCCTCGTCCTATATCGGAACGCTCATAGACGATTTGGTAACAAAGGGGTGTATGGACCCCTACCGTATGATGACCTCGCGCTCGGAATACCGCCTGCTGTTGCGGCAAGACAACGCCGACCTGCGTTTAACGCCACTTGGCCGCGAAATCGGGCTTGTATCCGATGAAAAATACGCGCGCTTCTTAGAAAAGAAGGCGCAAATTGAAGCAGAGCACAAGCGGGTAGAGGAGACTTCTGTTCCTTTGACGGACGAACTACAAGATTTACTTGTTTCACGTGAAACATCGCCCTTAAAAACGGGCGTGAAGCTCGCGGAACTGCTCAAACGCCCGCAGTTGACCTACGAACTGCTCGCGCCGTTTGACACCTCGCGCCCCGACTTGCCCCCCGAAGTCTTTGAACAGGTGGAAATCGAACTGAAATACGAGGGCTACATTCGCCGCCAGCAGGCGCAAATTCACGAAATGCGGCGGCTCGAAAGCAAGCAAATCCCCGCAAATACCGATTATAATACGATTGACGGTCTGCGGTTGGAGGCACGCGAGAAGTTGAGCAAAATCCGCCCCGAAAATGTCGGGCAGGCGTCGCGCATCAGCGGCGTTTCCCCCGCCGACATTTCGGTATTATTGATTTACCTTGCAAAGGAGGGTGTGTGATGCTCAACCGTCCACTTTTGGAAAAGACGGTACAGCCGTTCGGCGTGACGGTGGACGATGATGCCTTCGCGCGCTTAGACAAGTATGCCGAATTGCTGGTCGAAACCAACAAGCAATTCAATTTAACGGCGATTACTGAACCGGATGAAGTAACTGTCAAGCATTTTGCCGACTGCCTTTCGCTGTTCGGCGTTGCCGAAATCCCCGAAAATGCAAAAATTATCGATGTCGGCACGGGCGCGGGTTTCCCGGGACTTGTATTAAAGTTATACCGCCCTGATTTAGAGGTCACCTTTTTAGACAGCACCAAAAAGAAGTTGGGCTTTATTGAAACCGTGCTTTCTGCGGTTTCGCTTTCGGGCGAAACGGTGCACGCTCGCGCCGAAGAAGCGGGGCAAAGCGCGAAATACCGCGAAAAATACGATTTTGCAACCGCGCGCGCGGTTTCGGATTTGCGCAATTTGGCGGAATACTGCTTGCCGTTTGTGAAATTGGGCGGCACATTCCTTTCCATGAAATCCGCCGCCGCCGATGCGGAAATTGACGGTGCAAAGAACGCGTTGCGTTTGTTGGGCGGAAAAATCGCGGCAGATAAAGTGTTTGATTTGGTCGAAAACACGCCGCGCCGTGTGCTTTTGATTGAAAAAATATCGCAAACCCTGCCAAAATATCCGCGCCCCTCTGCCAAAATCGCCAAAAACCCCTTAAAATAAACGGAAAAATCCGCGAAACACCGCCGTTTTGGGCGAACGGTTTTTCTTTACTTTTTACACCTTCGCGTGCTATCCTTGTGTCACAGGACAAGCACAGCGGAGGTTTTTTACATGCGAACACCGAAAGTGAAAAGCACGGGACAAATCTTTTTAATCCCGCAGGAACAAATTATACCGAACCCCAATCAACCGCGCAAACGGTTTGATTATGATGAATTAGAGGGCTTGGCGCAAAGCATTCGCCAAAACGGCATTTTACAGCCGATTACCGTGCGGCAGCTTGATGACGGGCGGTTTGAATTGATTTCGGGCGAACGGCGGCTGCGCGCGGCGCGGCTTGTGGGCCTTTCCAAAATCCCGTCCATCGTCACCGAAATCGACAACAA
>JBJEPU010000032.1:0-18152 GCA_051881395.1 Candidatus Fimenecus sp. | reverse complement strand
CACCCCTCTTGTTAGATAGTATACCATACTTGTCTAACAAATGGGGTGCAATTCAAAATGATTGCCGACGATTGGGCGTTGCTTACGGCAGGCAACAAGAACGATTTTAACACAATGACCGTCAGCTGGGGCGGGGTAGGCGAGCTTTGGAGCCGCGATGTGGTGTTTGTGTTTGTGCGTCCCCAGCGCTACACATACGAGTTTATGGAGAAATATGACCGTTTTACATTAAGCTTTTTCGGCGGAGAACAGAAAAAAGCGCTCGGCATTTGCGGTGCAAAATCCGGCAGAGAGATTGACAAATGCAAGGAAACGGGACTTGTGCCCGCTGACGCGTTCGGCGGCGTGACATTTGAACAGGCAAAAACTGTTTTGGTTTGCAAAAAAATCGCGTTTCAGGATATTGACCCTGCGGGGTTTCTTGACAACTCCATTATGGACACCTACGCGCTGAAAGACTTCCACAGAATGTATGTCGGCGCGGTGGAAAAAGTGCTGATTTCGGAGTAAACCTGCGATTTTGAAAAAAATATCAAAAATTTTTAACTTTTTTGCAAAAAACACTTGCATTTCCGCAGAAGCTGTGGTATACTCTATCTCGCACTTGGGAGATATGTGCAAAACACAGTTTCTCAAAAGTCGGTGTTTATGACGATGAGGGTCCACCCGTTCCCATTCCGAACACGGTAGTTAAGCTCATTCGTGCCGAAAATACTTGGCTGGAAGCGGCCCGGGAAAATAGGTCGATGCCGACACCTTGAAAGTAGTTCCCCAATAGGGGGGCTATTTTTTTACCTTTTTATAAGGGAAAACCCGCCCGCACAGTACAAACGCTGTGCGGGCGGGTTTTTGGTTGCTTTGTTCAATTAAATTGTCAGGGCGGTGATAATGCTCGAATACAGCTTTACAGGGTCTTCCAAAAAATTGTTTTTGACAATTTCCAGCTGTAAGCTGTCCGCCACAAATACAGTCAGGCGCATCAGTTCGTCGCCCTCGTCGCCCAAAATAAAGGTGACATTGTAGCCGCCGTCGGCGAGTTTTTCCGTTAATATTTTGTTTTCGCGCTTATTTTGCGCCAAAGTAAAAAACTTAATCGCGGCGTTGACCGCCTTTTCCCGCACCGTTTTCGGCAAGGTCGTCTCCAACAACTCCGCCGAGTTTCTACCGCGTTCGGTTACGGTCAAAATTTCCTCGCCGTCTTTGATGTCGCGGTCGATATTGCCGCTTTTTAAAAGCTCGGCAATCGCCTCGTTGACTTCAAAGAAATTGGCAAGTCCATCGTTTAAAATCGCATCGACAACCAACGTTTTCGGTGCGGGTTTGTCTAAGGCTTTTAAAAGATAGCAAACCAAAAGCCGAATTTCGTTGCGGTTGCGAAGTCCGCCGAGTTCTATACCGGCGTCAAACGCATCAAATTTATCAAATTCCATTTTCAAACTCCGTTTTCATCTGTATTGCCTACTATGTATTGTAGCGAAAAACGGTGTCGTTGTCAAATTAAGAATTCCTTGATTTCCTGCACTTCGCCGTTGCGGATATACACGCGCGGCACGCGCTTGTTGATGCCACAGCAAAATTCATAATTGAAGCTGTATGCGTTGTCGGCAACATCCTCCACGGAAATGCGCTTGTCACCATCTGTGCCGACCAAGGTGACCTCGTCGCCCTGCTTGACATTCGGAATATCGGTGACATCGACCATAAACTGGTCCATACACACTCTGCCGACAATCGGCGCGTATTGCCCGTGAATGAGTACCTTACCCTTATTGGACAGCGCACGCGGATACCCGTCGCCGTAGCCGACGGGCACGGTGGCAATGACGGTTTTTTCTTTGTCGGTCACATAGGTCGAGCCGTAACTGACGGTGAAGCCTTTGCCGACGGTTTTCACAAACGCCACATGGCTTTTTAACTGCAAAGCAGGGTGCAGTTCCAAATTCGCCTTGTTGACTTCCTCGGACGGATACAGCCCGTAGGTCATAATCCCACTGCGGGTCATATTTAAAAAGTTATCGGAAAATTCAATGATACCCGCGCTGTTGCACATATGTTTTATCGGAATGTTGATGCCGCGCGCATCGAGTTTTTGCACAAAATCCAAATATTTTTCCTTTTGGCGGTTGCACGAGGTTTTGTCCGCCTCGTCCGCGCACGCAAAATGCGTGAAAATGCCGTTGATTTCGAGATTCGGCAACGCGGCGATTTTTGCAATCTCCGCAAGGCTTTCCTCGGTCGGTTGCATACCGATTCTACCCATACCCGTATCAAGTTTGATATGGATTTTGACTGTTTTGGAAAGCGAAGCCGCCTTTTCAGACAGCGCCTTTGCGGTTTCGTACTGAAATACCGCGTGCATAATGTCATTTTCAATCAGCAATTCATAATCGGCGGGGAACACATAGCCCAAAATCAAAATGGGATTTTCAATTCCCGCGCGGCGCAGTTGCACCGCTTCTTGCACGGTGGCGACGCCGAACGCATATGTGCCGATTTCGTTTAACGCCTTTGCCACGGGCACAGCGCCGTGCCCGTATGCATCGGTTTTGATAATTGCCATCATTTTGGTATCTTTGCCGACTTTATCCATCGCGTTTTGCACATTTTGACAAATCGCGTCTAAATTGATTTCGGCATAGACACGGGCGGGGAGTTGCATACAAAGACCTTCTTTATTTAAAATCATACAATTTGCGCAAGCGGCGCAATTTCAATGTTTTCCGAGCGCAACGCGGCACGGATTTTCTCGACAAATGCGAGTGCTTTTTCGCCGTCACCGTGCACGCAAACGGAATTTGCCTCAATTTCGATTTCTTCACCTGTCAAGGCTTTTACCTTGCCATACTTTACCATACCGATGACGCGTGCGATTGCCTCGTCCTCGTCGGTAATCATTGCGCCCGCCTTGGTGCGGGCGACGAGCGACCCGTCCGCCTCATAGGCGCGGTCGGCAAAGACCTCTTTTGCACAGCGCAAGCCGACATCAGCGGCGGCTTTGAGCATCTGACTGCCCGAAAGCCCGAGCAAAATCAGATTGCTGTCGATTTCGGCAATGCCCTCGCAAATCGCGCGGGAAAGCGCATAATCCTTGCCCGCCATATTGTAGAGTGCGCCGTGGGGCTTTACATGCTGTAAAGGTATATCCCTTGCCTTACAAAACGCCCACAATGCGCCGATTTGGTATTGCACATACGCCTTTGCCTCGGCGGGGCTTGCGTTTAGATTGCGCCGCCCGAAGCCCATTAAATCGGGAAAGCCCGGGTGCGCGCCCGCGGCAACGCCGTTTTCTTTTAAAATTGAAACGGTTTTTTCCATCACAACGGGGTCGGAGGCGTGAAAGCCGCACGCCACATTGGCAGAGGAAATATATTTGGCTACTTCGTTATCGAGCCCCAGCTTGTATGCACCGAAGCTTTCGCCCATATCACAGTTTAAATCAACTTTTAACAAGAAAATCGCTCCTTTTCAGTGGTAGTTTTAAACCTCCCCACCGGTTTCGGAGGTGGCACGCGCTTTGCGCGTGACGGAGGCAAGTACAGTCGATACCTTTTAAACCTCCCCACTTGTTGGGGAGGTGTCACGCGCTTTGCGCGTGACGGAGGGGCAACGCTTTTTCACTTCCAAATCAATCACGGTACATACGCCGTAAAAGTTTTTATCAACATCTAAATTTGTGAACCGAATCACTTTATACCCCTTTTCTTCTAAATATGCGGTTCTTTGTTTGTCATACTGCATTTGTTGCTGATAATAGTGTCCACCGCCGTCAAGTTCAACAATTAGTTTGGCTTGAGGGGAATAAAAATCGACAATGTAGTTGTCAATCGGTTGTTGCCTGCGAAATTTGACGGGATATGTCCGTAGAAATTGATACCACAATTTGTTTTCCCAAGGGGTGGCATTTTTGCGTAAAGCCCGCGCGCGTTTCGTTGCAGTAGTAATACTGAATCCCCCCTCAGTCGCGGCGGTGCCGCGACAGCTCCCCCACAAGGGGGGCGCTTAAATTATCTGCCGATTTATACTTTGCATTCAGAACTTCAAATCCGCATTTTTCACATCGGTAATCAGCATATGCCCTGGTGCGTGGGTGATGCAAAATGCGGGTTTGGAGTGCATCACAATCGACTGCGGGGTAACGCCGCACGCCCAAAATACAGGCGTTTCACCCGGATTGATTGTCACCGCTTCGCCGAAATCGGGCTTGTTGATGTCTTTTATTCCGATTGCCTCGGGGTCGCCGATGTGCACGGGCGTGCCGTGTACGCGCGGCATGGATGCGGTGATGTTGACCGATTTCACAATCTGGTCATAGGGGAGCGGGCGCATACTGACCACCATATTGCCCGAAAATACGCCTGCCGGCTCGCATGGGATATTGGTCAAATACATCGGTACATTTTTGCCCTCTTCAATGTGGCGTACCGAAACGCCCGACTCCAACAACTCCGCCTCAAACGAAAAAGAACAACCGATTAAAAACGCCACCAAATCGTCGCGCCAGAATTTTTCCACATTTTCGTATTCGCCGACAAGCTCGCCGTGCTCATAAATGCGGTATTTCGGAATATCCGACGCAATGTTGCAGTCCTTTGCAATTTTCTTTAAATACGGACTGCCCACATCCGACACCTCTAAAATCGGGCAGGGCTTGGGGTTGCGCTGGGCAAACAGCAAAAAGTCATACGCCAACTCTTTCGGGAGTACGGCAAGGTTTGCCTGCGCGTAGCCTAAGCACATACCCGAGGTTTGCCCCGTAATTTCACCCGTGCGAATTTTCTGCCGTACCTCGTAGGGGGAAGTATGTTCGTAAATATTCATCCGATTAAGTCCTCTCCGTAATGTAATAATAAGGTTTCAAACTGCTGTTGTTCCTGTTTTAAAAGTTTTTCGGCTTCTTTTGCCGAAATTGCCTCGAAATACACGGTGTCGCCGGGCTTTTTTTGCACCAAGCGCGGCAAATCTACCGTAATGACCGTGGCAATTTTTGCGTAACCGCCCGTCGTCTGTCGGTCGGCGAGCATTACAATCGGTGTGCCTTTGGGCGGCACTTGCACACTGCCGAATACAATGCCGTCCGAAATAATATCCACCTTATCTTTATACTCGATTTTTTCTCCGTCCAATTTACAGCCCATACGGTCGGTTTGTTCGGTAACGCGGTAGGGGGCGGATAAAAAGGTGCATATGCCCTGTTCGGTAAAATAATCGTCCTGCGGCCCCAACACCACGCGAATGGGTGCTTCGCTGTCATAGTGTTCTTGGGGCAGGTGGTGCACACGCAAATCGCCCAAATCGTCCAGCGGCTTGCGAAACGGCAAAATGTCACCCGCTTTGAGCTTACGCCCATTGAAGCCGCCGAGCACGCATTTGAGATTGGTGGAACGACTGCCGAGCACCTGCGGCACATCTAATCCGCCTGCAAAGGCAATGTAAGTATACATCCCGTCCTTTGCCGCCCCGAACGAAAGTGTGTCGCCCTCGCGCACGAACAGCGTTTCATACATTGGCGCGGGTACGCCCTCGATTGTTGCACCCATGTCTGCGCCTGTAATTGCGATATAATTGGACTCTAAAAAGGTAAAACTCCCGCCGAACATCGACATTTCCAAAACCGCCTCGTCGGTGTAATTGCCCACAAGGAAGTTGCCGAAACGGTAAGCGCGGCGGTCCATAACGCCCGAAACATTAAAGCCCTTTGCCTGAAAGCCCGTTCTGCCGCCGTCCTGCACGGTGGTCAGCACCCCGGGTTTTATAACGCGAATGCTCATTCTTCGGCACCCCCTGTCACTTTGCAAACATAGGTGCCGTTTTGCACCTGCTGTTCGATTTCGCGGTATTCGTCCTCTGTGACAGATACAAAACGAATATATTCGCCCGCCGAAAACAGCACGGGTGGGGTGCGGGTGTTGTCATAGGGGCGCACGGGTGTTGTGCCGATCAGCCGCCACCCACCGGGCGAGGCAAGCGGATAAATCCCCGTTTGCTCACCGCCTATCCCTACCGCGCCCGCGTGGATTTTGGTGCGGGGTGTTTCGAGTCTCGGGCAGGCGATGCGTTTGTCCATACCCCCCAAATACACAAAGCCCGGCAAAAAGCCGAGCATAAAAATGCGGTAATCGGTGCCTGTGTGAATTTGAATGACTTCTTCCGTAGTAAGTCCTGCGTGCGCGGCGACATCTTGTAAATCCTCGCCGTAACTGCCGCCGTACAGTACGGGCACTTCGACAACTTTTTTGCCTGTATCGGCAGAAACCGAAATCCCTTTGCAGAGTTTCAACAGTTTTCGCCGCAAGCGTTCGTAAGATAGCACGGACGGGTCATAAAACACGGTTAACGAGCGAAAGGTCGGCACGGTTTCTGTAACGCCGATGATGTGCTTTTGCCGCACAGCGGCGTCCAGCGCGTGCACGCGCGCGTTAATGTCTTCCGCAATTTCCCGCCCGAATTCCACCACAAGCGCGCTGTCGCCTGCGTGTAAAATCAAAGGCTCTTGCATAAAAATACCTCATAAAGGCGGGCGGATTACTGCCCGTCAAAGAAACCGAGCGCCAGTGTGCGGTCAAACCAATTTTTGCATTTGGTTTCGAGCTTCGGCGCGTATTTGATGCACTCGCGCATCAGCGTAACAATCGTCATATTGGTTTGTAAATCAAATCCGTCAATGGCAGGGACAGTCCAGCCGTACATATCGACCATACCGCTTTTTGCGGCGGTGGTCAGCACCTCTTTTTCGAGCTCTGCGTCGTGCATAATGTCCATATCGCCCAACAGATAGGCTATGGCGGCAATCATACCGTAACAGCCCCAGTCCGATACGGTGGCGGTGATGATATTGTCCGCCGCCACGCGTGTGGCGATGCCGCCGCCGCACCCGCAAACGCAGGTGCCTTTCGCACAGCCGGGCACATATTTGTCTAAGTGTTCAATAATCGCGCCCATACCGAGTTCATTGCCGAGATCGCCGATGGCAATGTTCAACACGCCCGCCTGCTGTAATTTTTCAAACAGAATGTCCGCCTTTGCTTCCAACGGCGTTGTGCATTTGCCGACCGCATTGTGGAATTCGCCGACGCGATTTTCACCGGGGAACTCATTGGCGATAACCGCCGCGGGAAAGCCTTTTTCCAGCAACGCGTTCGCCTGTGCCTCGGCTTTGGATTTGTCTTTTGTAAAGGGAACAGCCGCCATGGAAACGGGATTTGCCTTTAAATCTTCCATCGTAAAATACAAATGCAGACCGATGACACGGGCGATTTTTTTGACCGCTTCTAAATTTTCTTCCTGGCAAATGACAACGGGTTTGACATTGAATGCCAAAACCAAAGCGCGCGCCAACAGCATCGTGCTGACAATGCCGTCGGTTTCGGCGGCTTTGTTGTCAAGCAATACGAATCCCGTCATTAAATAGACAAGGTCGCCTTCTTTTAAGGTGTTGCAAAGCAGTTTTGCGGCGTGCATCGTCATCGGCTCGCCCGTGTATTCGCGCGCTCCCGCATACAAAATACGGCAAACGCCGTAGCCGCGCGGGTCTAAATTGGCAAGTGCGTCCAAATTTTCACCGATGTTGAAATCGGTCAGTTCTTTTTGCGTCATAGCGGTTCCCTCCCGTAATGCTGTTATTTTACAGCGGTTTCTTTATGTAAGCGGTCAAGATAGGCGTCCTGCAAAATCTTAATGATTTCAGGCGCTTTGCCGCCGACGGGTTTGCCGTCTAATTCGCAAGCAGGCATACATAAAGCCCCCGAGGACGAAACGATGATTTCGTCCGCTGCGCGCAAATCGTCCATAGTGTAGTCGCGCTCTTCGACGGGAATGCCTTTTTCTTTGCAGATTTCAATTAAGTGCTTGCGGGTAATGCCCGGTAACACGAGGTTATCAAGTTGATGGGTGATGAATTTGCCGTCTTTGATAATCGAAACATTGGAGTGCGCACATTCCGTGACCAAATCGCCGCGGTGGAACACGGTTTCCTGACAGCCCGCCTCTTTGGCACGCTGGCTTGCCAGCACGCTCGGAATGAGGTTTAAGGTTTTTACATTGCAGTGGTAAAAACGCGTGTCCTCCATCGAAATCAGTTTATAGCGCTGGCTCAAATCCTTCATCGGGCAGGGCAGGCAGTAAATGAGCAAATTGCTTTTGCCCTCGGGGAAAATGTGGTTGCGAATCCCTGTACCGCGGGTGCACTGCCAATAGACGAATTGGTTGGGGTCGTCAACCTGCTTTACGCAATCGTACAGCGTCTTTTTCAGTTCCTCGCGCTCCATGGGGGCGGGGATTTCAAGAAGACGGCAACTGTTGTAAAAGCGGTCTAAATGGTCTTCAATCGCAAAAATGATGTGGTTGACGGAATAGGTCGCGTCATACACGCCGTCGCCGAAATAGACACTGCGGTCGCCCATCGGGATGGTCATTTCCTCAATCAACCCTGTTTTGCCGTTGTAATAGCCGATATTTTCCATAAGAGATAGCCTCCAAAAATAAAATTCCAAAATAAAAAGCTAAGCCGTTTTCATTTTTGCCCGCCGTTGCACAGAAATAAAACACAGCCTAACTTCAAATCGCTTTTTATTATAGTATTCTGCCGAAAAGGTGTCAACCTAAAAATATGCAAAAAAGGAAGAATTTGTGTATTTTTTTGCAGAAAAAACGTTGATTTTTCGGCATTTTCGGTGAATTCTTATTCACTTCTCGGTGAATGAAAATTCGCTTTCAGTTTTGTTTCATCGTCAGGCTGATGCGCCCTTTTTTCTCGTCCACCGAAAGCACACGTACCTTAACGGTTTCACCGACTTTTAAGACCTCGCTCGGGTGTTTGATAAAGCGGTCGCAAATCTGCGAAATGTGCACAAGCCCGTCTTGGTGCACGCCGATGTCCACAAACGCGCCGAAGTCAATCACATTGCGCACCGTGCCGACAAGCTCCATGCCGGGCTTTAAATCTTTCATTTCGAGTATGTCGGTGCGAAGTAGGGGTGCGGGGAGCTCGTCGCGCGGGTCGCGCCCGGGTTTTTGTAGTTCCGCGACAATATCCGAAAGGGTCGGTAAGCCGACTGCAATTTCCGTCGCCAATTTTTCTTTGCCGAACGCGGAAACACGCGCGGAAAGGGCAGACAGCGCCGGCGTGCCGATGTCTTTTTCGGAAAAGCCGAGTACGGAAAGTAAAGCCTTTGCCGCCGCGTAACTTTCGGGGTGCACAGCGGTTGCGTCGAGTGCGGTTTTGCCGTCGGAAATGCGCAAAAAGCCCGCGCATTGCTCATACGCCTTCGGTCCTAATTTCGGCACTTTTTTCAACTGCGCACGGCTCTCAAACCGCCCGTTTTCTTCGCGGAAAGCGACAATGTTTTTGGCAATGGCAGAGGAAATGCCCGAAATATGCTGTAACAGCGGTGCAGAGGCGGTGTTTAAGTCCGCACCCACGGCGTTCACACACGATTCCACCACGAAATCCAGTTCTGCCTCCAATTCCTTTTGCGGCATATCGTGCTGATATTGCCCGACACCTATCGCTTTCGGCTCGATTTTTACAAGCTCCGCCAACGGGTCTTGCAAACGCCGTGCAATGCTGACGGCACTGCGAAGTGTTAAGTCAAACTGCGGAAATTCCTCGGCGGCGAGCTTGCTGGCGGAATATACACTCGCGCCCGCCTCGCTGACCACCATATAGGATACCTTTTGGGGAATGGATTTTAATAAATCGCTGACGAAAATTTCGGTTTCCTTGCTTGCCGTGCCGTTGCCGATGGAAATGACTTCCACGCCGTATGTTTGAATAAAGTATTTCACCTTTTCGGCGGCGGCAGTTTTTTGTGCTTCGGAGTGGGTGATATAGAGCACGCCCGTGTCCAACACCTTGCCCGTGCCGTCCACCACGGCGGCTTTACAGCCTGTGCGGTAGCCCGGGTCTAACCCCAAAGTGGCCTTGTTTTTGACGGGCGGTTGCATTAACAATTCGTGCAAATTCAAGCCGAAATTGCGTATAGCGCCTGCCGCCGCACGCTCGGTAAGCGCGTTTCTCGTTTCCCGCGCGATAGAGGGCGCCAAAAGCCGCGTGTACGCGTCCGCGCAAACCTCTTTTAAAATCGGTGCGCAAGGCGAACGGGGATTTTTGACCGTTTCGCTTTCCAAAACGCGTAACGCTTTTTCCTCGTCCATACTGACGCTGACTTTCAAAAAGTCCTCTTTTTCGCCGCGGTCGAGCGCCAAAATGCGGTGGTCTGGGATTTTGGAAACCGCCTCACTGTAATCATAATATGCCGTGTATACGCTGTCTTTGTCTTTCTCTGCGGCTTTCGACGAAATAAGACCCGTTACCGCATACAAATTGCGAAGCCGACGGCGAATATCGGCATTGTCCGACACGCGCTCTGCCAAAATATCCTTTGCGCCCTGCAATGCCTCGTCTGCCGTGGCAACGCCTTTTTCTTCGTCCATATATTTTTCCGACTCCGCAAACGGGTCGGCGGCAGTTTCCTGCGCGAATAGGTAATCCGCAAGCGGCTCCAAGCCCTTTTCTTTGGCAACGGTTGCGCGTGTGCGGCGTTTCGGGCGAAACGGGCGGTAAATGTCTTCTAATTCCGACAGGATTTTCGCATTTTCGAGCGCCGTTTCAATTTCATCGGTCATTTGCCCCAAATCCGTAATTGTAGTACGGATTTCCGACCGCCGCGCGTCAAAATTGCGCAAATAGTCAAGCCGTTCTAAAAGGCTGTGAATGGTTTGGTCGTCAAGTGCGCCGTGCGCCTCTTTGCGGTAGCGTGCAATAAACGGGACGGTACAGCCCTCATCATACAGCCCCACCACCGCCGTAACCTGCCACGGCTGTAACTTAAATTCCTGTGAAAGGGTTTGCGTAATTTCCATTTTATTCTCCTACTTGTTTATAAACATTCCGCAATATTGCCGTCGCCGGTCAAAATGTTAAAATACAGTTCCTTTTCTGCGCCGTTTTCCGAGAAACGCAGGCGAATGCGTTCGCTGTCCTCGTACTGTGCCGAAAGCACCTTGTACTTTTTGTCCGCGAAAAAGTCTTTCAAATACCCAACGGTCTCCGCGTCATAGTCGCCCGCGTTGTCCGAAACAAACAGCACATTGCCGCACACGGCATTGACCTTGCCGAGCAATAATTTTTGCTGTAAGGTGTATTTCAAATTGTTGTCGCGCAAAAAGAATACATCGGGGTCGCAGGCAAACGCCCTGCCGTCCAAATGGTTGCGGAAAATCGCGTTGTTGATTGCGTTTTGCGACGAGGGGATTTCGGGATTGACGCCGAGTTTGTTGGGGATTTGCGGTTTAAACACCTTGTTCGCGTCACAGCCGATACGGCACGCGTCAAAAACACCCATACACGCACCCAGCGGCACACCGCAGCCGAGAATGCGCTTGTCATAACACAATTCACGCAACAAATCGACCGCGTCGCACATAATCTCGCCGCGGGTTTTGCCCGCGCGCGGCTGCATACATTGGCTGTACAGGAAATCGAGCTTGACCAAATCAAATCCCCAATCAAGAAGTACCGTGTCAAACACTTTCTTTAAATAGGCACGGAATTCCGTATTGTAAATATCAAAGGTATACGCGCCGCCCCAACCGACACAGCCGAGCAACGGCTTGCCGTTGCGGTTGTCGCGGATTACCCAATCGGGGTGCTCTTTTAAAATCCGCGAACTGCGCTGGGCGTTAAACGGTGCTAACCACAGCCCCGCCTTGTAGCCTTTTTCGTGGATTTTCTCGGCAATATATCCCATACCGTGCGGGAATTTTTTGGAGTCGGGGGTAAGCCAATCGCCGACGGCAGACTCATACCCGTCATCTACCTGAAAAATATTCACCGCGTCTTTGGCACAGTCCAGTCCCGCCAAATCGCGCAATATGATGTGCTCGTCGATTTTCTGAAAATAATTGTACCACGAGGTGTAGCCGGTAAGTCGCGGAATATCGGGCTTTTGCACGCCAACGAAGTCAAAGAAATAGCGGTCAAACACGCTGTCAAATTCGCCGGAAATTTCGGCAATACGAAATACCTCATAGACCTGCCCGCTTGTGAGGTGCAAGCCTTCAATGTCTTTTCTGAATGTAAATACGCCGTTTTGCATATCGGCAATAAACACCGTAAAGCCCTGCCGTTCGCTTTTGGAACCATACAGCGTGATGTCGCGGCTGTCACGTTTACGGAAATAGCAGTAGGTGTACGAATGAAATACGCCTTTGCCGCCTGCGGGAGCAAAGAGATGGTCACCCGAGGTGGCGGCTAAATCTGTGGTCAAGCGCGAAATGTGCGCAAGGCGCGTCACCGTGGGGGCAGTGTCCGTTTTGCCGTATTCGCGCGAGGTCGTCCACGATTGGTAGCCGTTGGCAAAGAATAAATCGTCTGCCGCAAAATCCATCGGGCAGGAAAGGGAAAGGGACGAAAAATCCAAATCCGTTTTCGCGGTCAGCACCACGCGGATTTCCCCGTCGGTTTGGGTAAAGTCCAGCGTAAAGCCGTCATTGTCAAATTGCGTGGTTTCACATAAAGTACCGTTTTTCCGAAATGCCGATTGTAAAGTAAACATATTCTGTCCTCCAAAATAAAAATGGGGAGTTTTGCCGTTGAAACTATCATACCAAATTTGCCGCAGAATTGCCATAGGGATTTTGTCGGATGAAAATGCTTTTATTTTCCCGCCGTTTTGCGTACCGCCGCGGCGTGTGCATGTAGCAAGCACAGGCAAAGCCCGCAAAGCACAAACGGCGTAATTTTAAATGTGGTTGCCGAAGCAATAAAGCCGAATGCCAACTGCACCGAAAAGCCAACGGCATACGCGCCGCCCATATGGTAGCCTGTAATATCCGCCGAATAGTCTTTGCCGAAGCGCGCGGGTACGGCGTGAATAACGCTCGGGAATATCGGGCCGAAACCGAACCCGATGAGTAAAAGCCCGTAAAGCGATACCGTGCCGAGGGGCAGTACCAACAGCGCAATCCCCAAAAGCGACACGAAAATACCGAGAAAAATCAAGGTGTTATCTTTAAGTTTAACGGACAAAAAGCCCGAAACAAGCCGCCCGAGCATAATCCCGCCGAAATACAGAGAAATCCACTTTGCCGCCGCATCGGGCGAAAGCGCCGTCGCATTGACAAGATAGGTCGCGCCCCAAGTGCCGATTAAAAATTCCATACTGCAATACAGCCCCAAGGAGAGAATGCTCACAAGCACGCCTTTTGTGCGCAGTAAGGACAGAAGCGATTTTTCCTGCGGCACAGGTGTTTTCGGCGCATTTTCCGCATCGGGTGCGCCTGCTTTTTCAACGCGTATCCATTTGCGCAAAGAAATCGCAACAATCAGCGCAATGCAAAGCTGCATGGCCGCCACCACGCGGTAGCCGTTTCGCCACGCGCCCGTTTCGCCTGCCAAAAACGCAGACATAATCATGGGGCTTACGGTGACGCCCACGCCCCAAAAGCAATGGAGCCAATTCATATGTCGCGCCTTAAAATGGAGCGACACAAAGTTGTTTACGCCCGTGTCGATAATCCCCGCGCCGTAGCCCAAAATCACTGAAAACAGCATCATCACAAGAAGATTGGGCGCAAAACTGATGCCGAGCAGCCCTACGGCGGTCAACAATATAGAAACGAGCGTCACCTTTGCCGTGCCGAACCGCCGCAACACCTTGCCCGCAAGAAAACTCACGCCGCCCGTGCAAATGCCCGTAATAATGCTGTAAAACGAGGCAAAACTCTCTGCCACGCCGAATTCCGTGTGCACCACAGGCCACGCCACGCCGAACAGCGAGTCGGGCAGGCCCAACGAAATAAAGACAATATAGATAACCACCAATAAAAAAGACATATTTTACCCGCCCTTTGCTTTGTTCTTGGCTTCATTGTACCGAATTATTTCCATAAAGAATATCAAGTTTCCGTAAAAATTATCATTTTTCCGATTGAAACTTTCGGTGTTGACACAGATTTTCGCTTTATGTATAATTCGATTGAAAAAGCCGCTTTTCGGAAAGGACATCCCCGCGCCATGAAAGAATTTGCACCGAACATTTACAAGGCATTTCATTGTATTGCCGACAAGTGCCGACACAGTTGCTGTATCGGCTGGGAAATTGATATCGACAAAGACACGCTTGCGTTTTACCGTGCGCAAACGGGGGAAATCGGCGCACGCCTGCGAGAGAATATCAAAGTTTCGGACGGTTACGCATCATTTCGATTGGACGAACACGAACGCTGTCCGTTTTTAAACCGCCGAAATCTGTGCGACATTTATTTGACGCTCGGCGAAAATGCGCTTTGCCAAATCTGCCGCGACCACCCGCGGTTTCGGAATTTCTTTTCCGACCGCACGGAAACCGGTTTGGGGCTTTGCTGTGAAGCGGCGGCGCGGTTGCTGTTGTGCACGGAAACGCCGTTCTCGCTGATACAGATTGCCGATGACGGCGAAACGCAGACTCCCACCCCCGAAGAAGCCGCATTTTTTGCTTTTCGTGAACGGGTGTTTCTATCGGCGCAAGATCGTAATTTACCGCCGGAACAGCGACTGCAAAATATACTCGATACCGTCGGCGCGCATTTGCCGCAAAAAAGCCCCGCCGCTTGGGCGGAGTTCTATTGTGCTTTGGAACGGCTTGACCGCAGTTGGGACACGGCGCTCGATACCCTTCGCACCTTGCCGTCCGATGCATTTGCCGCACCGTTTATGAAAGAAGCCGAACTGTTTTTTGAAAACTTGCTTTGCTGTTTTTTATATCGGCATCTTGCGGGGGCACTCGATGACGGCAATTTGTCGGTACGCGCCGCTTTTTGTGTGCACGGGGTGCAGTTCCTGTGGGCGCTGTACCGCGCGTGCGCGAAAGACCACGCAGGGTTTGATTTTGACCTTGCTTTAAACCTTGTGCGGCAGTATTCAACAGAAATCGAATATTCCGATGAAAATTTAGAAGCCGTATTGGACGCGCTTTCGGCAGATTGCTGAATGCAATCTGCCGTTTCTTGTGCACAGCCACAAATTTTTACAAATTCGGTTTCTTTTTGTGCCGTTTTTCGCGTTTCGTGCTACAATGGAAGTACCGAAAAGAGGGTGCATACAATGAAGCTGACATTTTTAGGCGCGGCGCACGAAGTCACGGGCTCGTGCTCGCTTTTGGAAGCCTGCGGCAAGCGTATTTTGGTGGACTGCGGGCTGGAACAGGGTGCGGACATTTACGAAAACTGCGAACTGCCCGTTGCCCCGGGCGAAATTGACGCGGTATTCGTTACGCATGCGCATATTGACCATTCGGGCAAACTCCCCGCGCTGGTTGCGGCGGGCTACGAAGGGCCGATTTACGCGACGGGCGCGACGGCGAAACTCTGCGGCATTATGCTTCGCGACTCGGCGCATATTCAGGAATTTGAAGCTGAATGGCGCAACCGCAAGGCAAAGCGCTCGGGCGATGAACTATATGCGCCGCTTTACACTGTGGCGGACGCCGAAAAGACCGCGGCGCTGTTCGAGCCGCACGGCTATATGGAAGTTTTCTCCCCATTCGAGGGGCTGAAAGTGCATTTTATTGACGCGGGGCATTTGTTGGGCTCCGCGAGCATTTCCATAGAAATTACCGAGGGCGATGTGACGCGCACCGTGCTGTTTTCGGGCGATGTCGGTAATGTGGACCGCCCACTCATTCGCAATCCCGTACCGCCCACCGCCGCCGATTATGTGGTGATTGAGTCCACCTACGGCGACCGCCTGCACGGCAAGCGCCCTGATTATGTTGCGCAGTTGACCGCCGTGATACAGGAAACGCTTGACCGCGGCGGCAATGTGGTCATTCCCTCGTTCGCTGTCGGCAGAACGCAGGAATTATTGTACCTATTGCGCACCATCAAAGCCGAAAACTTAATCAAAAATCACGACGGCTTCCCCGTGTATGTGGACAGTCCCTTGGCGGTGGAGGCGACCAATATCTATTCGGGCGGTATGACCGAATATTATGACGACGAAACCCTTGCTTTGCTCAAAGAAGGCATCAACCCCATACAGTTCCCCGACCTAAAACTGTCGGTGACCTCGGACGACTCGAAAATGATTAACTTTGACAAAACCCCGAAGGTGATTTTGTCCGCTTCGGGTATGTGCGAGGCAGGGCGGATTCGCCACCATTTAAAGCACAATCTTTGGCGGGCGGACAGCACGATTTTGTTCGTCGGCTATCAAACCGAGGGCACCATCGGCAGAAAGCTTTTGGACGGCGCGCCGTTTGTCAAACTGTTCGGCGAAGATGTTGCGGTGCACGCGCGCATTGCAACGCTTTCGGGCATCAGCGGGCACGCCGACCGCGATATGCTCCTTTCGTGGTTGCAACACCTGCAAACGCCGCCCGAAACCGTGTTTGTCAACCACGGCAACGACACGGTTTGTGACAGTTTTGCCGAAAGCATACAGGAAACCTGTCATTTCCACGCGGTTGCGCCGTACAGCGGCGACTGCTACGATTTGGCGGACGGCATTTGCCTTGCCAAAGGCAAAATCGTCAAAGTTCACAAGGAAACCGAGGGCAGACAGCGCGCCGACGCGGTATATGACCGTCTGACCGCCGCGCTCGCACGGTTACAGCGAATCGTAGCCACCAGCCGCGGCAGAGCCAACAAGGATTTGGCGCGCCTCGCTGACCAAATTCACGCCATTTGCGATAAATTTGAATGACAGGAAATGCCGTTCCCTGTGCGCCATTTACGGCGGTATCGTAGGGTGCGCCGACCTCGGCGCACCGTTGAATAATGAAAAATGAAAAATTGTATGGAACGGTCGTACCGTTCCGATTGAAAAATGAAAAGGAAATGTGTGCGCAGGGGGCGTCGACTCGGCGCCCCGTTGTAGGGGCGGGTTTCCTGTCAAGAGTAACATGGTATACACCTGTGTAAGGACATGGTATACACATTATGCCGTCGTTACAACCTTGAAATTTTACGGTTGAGCAGTTTACCGGTTTGGGTATCAAATTCCGCAATTTTGAAGTTGCGATAATAAGCGATAAAGGAATCTCCATGGACAATCAGGGGACCGTCCCCTGATTGCCTAATCGTACTTGCATTCAAACAGGAGAAGGCATAAAAGAAGTGTATTTTTGATATGGGGGCGTTTTTCCATGAAAAAGAGTAAAATTATAATCACAATCAGCTTTTTGCTTGTATCAGTAATATTGTGTAGTGCTTTGGTTATGAGTCAGGATACAGTAAAATATAAAATAGATATTTTCAGAGCAGAACAAGAATATAAAAAAAGCGGTGACAGTAGTGATTTAATACATCTTGTTTTGGCACTACAAAAAGATGGTTATTTCGATAAAGCAATTACATATTCTAGGGAGTTAATTGATGTCATTACTGAAGAAGGTATCATGAATAGTGAGTTAAGTAATACATCTTACATTGAATTATTAGAAAATAATTCTCCGCGGGATATAGCAATTGATGTATATTTATTTACTATAATGAATGCAAAAGAATATGAATTATATACTAAAGAGTTTGTGGAATTTTACCCGCAAACATCATCTGATATTCGATACAATATTGATGAGACTCCTATTGAGGCATATGAAAGAACATCAGATCAAGAGGTTTTAAATGCTGCCGTAAAAGGATATTTAGAGGTTGCAGGAACAACTGATGATTTATTAAAAGCACAATGTGAATCACACGCAAAGAAATTACAGAGCATAGCTGATGGTACGCTGAGAACACAGGGAGATGGTTAGCGAGAACACAGGGGACGGTACGAAACCACTGAAAAAGCAACACAGGGGGACGGTTAGCGTGAAAACCGAAGAGGCAGACGGGTAAAAAAGGACATAGCAAGACCAGCCCACATAAAATGATCGAAAAATCAGTTGTGGAAAGGTCAATTCAGGAAGGGGCGCATAGCACAGGGGACTGTCCCCTGTGCTATGCCCAATTTGTCATCCTGAGCGAAGCGAAGGAGCTCCAACAGCACAAAGTATAGAATATGCGAAGCGGGATTCTTCGCATGTCGGCTCAAAATGACAAAAATTTTACGGGCGGGCGTGGATTTTCTCCGAAAACGGGCGCAAACGGCAGGGCAAAATTCTCCGAATGCAGGCACCTTGCGGCGGGAGCAAGCCCCCGCCCTACTCTATTATAACAGACATTTCCCC
>JBJEPU010000031.1:0-3265 GCA_051881395.1 Candidatus Fimenecus sp. | reverse complement strand
TACGAGGACGGTCGTTTACAGCCCGAGGACATTACATATATCCGTGAAATTGTGGATTTTGCAAAGGAAACAAACGAGCCAATGGTTACAGAAGAACTTGCAAAATACGATTGCATTGACAGTATTTTGGCACAGGCTGAAAGACCTGAAACTGTGTGAATAACGCCGCAAAAAATCCAGTAAGAAAGAAACGCATAAACCGTATGAAGAAGAATACTTTCAGAAAACGCCACAAGGAATTGTGGAAATTCATTAAATTCAATATCAGCGTGCTGATTTCCTCCGCAATCGACATTCTGACCTATTTGGTCCTGTTGAATGTGGTATTCAAGGGGCTGAATGCCCAGCCGGTCAGCGATAACGCGCTGTTTTCTTTGCTCGGCATTAAATATCAAGGGTATTTATACGCGTATTTGATTTCCACAACGCTTGGGTATGTAGCGGCGTATTTGATGAACCGAAAACTCACCTTTCACTCGAATGTCAACCCCGTTTACAGTTCCGTTTTGTATTTCTTGCTTGCCGTCTTTAACATTTTAGTCAGTTCGGTGATTGGTTCGTGGTTCGGCACATTCATCACTGACCGGAATTTGTCCGGATATTTGGTCGAGATTGTTTCCAAATTCATTATCATCAACATACCGACCATTTGGACTTACCCGTTGGAGCGGTATATCATTCAAATCAAGAAAACGGAGAAGAAAATGCACACAATTTTAGCAGTAGACTTAGATGGTACACTTCTCAACTCCAACAATGCGGTTTCCGAGGAAAACCTTGCGGCGATTTCCGCACTCAAACGCAAGGGCGTAGCGGTTGTACCCGTCACCGGCAGAACGCTTGCGGAAATTCCGCGGAACTTACGCCGGCACAAAGATATTGGGTATATTGTGTATTCTAACGGTGCGGGCATTGAAAGCAAAGAAAAAGGGCGTTTGCATTACGCCCCAATTGATGCGGATATTGCGCAAAAACTGTTTTCGATTTTACAGTCTTATGACACATTTATCGAAATTTATGCCGACGGGCAGATTTTTGTGGACAAAAGCAAATTCGGCGAGGACGCGTTTGCCTATTACAATATTGACGCATACTTCATTCCGGAATTGTATAAAAGCAGAATTCCGATTGAGAATTTTGAAACGGCAGCCGATGAAAAGCAGGGAACGACTGAATTGTTTGATGTGTTCTTCCACAGTCAAGAGGAACGCGGGGCGTGCAGAGAGCGGATTTTGAAAGAGTGCCCGCAAGTGGAAATCACCACCTCGATGGATGCCAATTTGGAGATTATGAACGGTTGTGTCAACAAAGGTACAGGTTTTCAAAAGCTTTGCTCGATACTCGGATTTGACATGAAAAACACTGTGGCGGTCGGTGACAGCTGCAATGATTTGGCGCTGTTTCAAACGGTCGGCAAAGGGTTTGCAATGCAAAACGCCTGCGACGCGCTCAAAGCCGTTGCACAAAAGACAGTTTGTTCAAACGATGAGCATGTTTTGCAATATTTGGAGAAGCAAGTGTTGTAAACTAAATGCAATATTTTGTACGGCATATTGAAAAGGAGTTTTTGAGAATGAAAACACGAAAAATTCTCTCTGTTTTACTTGCAACGGTATTGTTGCTTTCTTGTTGCGCGTGCAGTGCCGCGCCGCAGGAAACCAAAAATCCGGTCACCGTCAGTGCACCGAATTTGATGCAATCTGTTGTCAAGGTGGAATCCACTGCACAGGACGCGGAAAGAGCGATGGATGCAAATTTACACAGTAGCGCGGAATTTGAAGTCGGCAACAGTATCACTTTTACATTTCAAGCGCCTGTCAGCATAAACCGTGTTGCCTTGCGCGAACGCGGCGCGGACTGTGAAGCGTTCAGTTTGTACGGCGAGGACGAACAGGGCAACCGCACACTGCTTTATAATAACGATGTTATTGACGATTATTTGTATTGTGCATTTCCCGAAACCGTGGTATCAAAACTTGTGTTCACAGTCGATAAAACCGACGGTGACTCCGTAGATATATTGGATATTGCGGCATATTTTGTAGAAACCGAACGGGACGATTTCCGCGTGCACGCCTATTACCCCTATTGGGGCAACGGCGCAATTTTCCAAAATCCCGAAAATGCCGAAAAATACAAGCAGGATTTGGACACAGTCACGGATATGATTTTGATAGGTAACATTTATTGGAACGAGTACGGCGAACTGGAATACGATGCTGAGACGCTGAAAAAGGAAATGGCGGCAATTCGCGAAATGATTGGGGAACGCGATGTGCGCGTTTGGACCTGCATACTCAATCCGCGTAAAGCGGACAGCAGTATTGACAACCGTGCGTCCGTGAAAGCGATTAACAAGAATTTGGACACACTGACCGACAATATTCTTGCACTTTGTCAGGAATACGGCTTTGACGGTGTGGATTTTGACTGGGAATATCCGCGCCAACCGCATAATTGGTGGGCATACAATAAGTTGCTTGTTTCCCTGAAAGAAAAACTTGCACCTGAAAATCTGTTGCTCTCCTCGGCACTCGGTCCTTGGGGAAATATGATGAGCAAAGACGCGAAAGAAGCGCTCGACTATGTCAATGTGATGTCCTATGACTGGGCGAAAAATGACCGAAATTACCACGCAGAATTTTACACCTGCCACTATTTCAGCGCGGAATACTTTTTAAAACACGGTTTTAAACGCGAACAGCTTGTCCTCGGCGTGCCGTTTTACGGCAGTAGAACCGGCGAACCATATGCACAACAAATCTATTCTGCGTTTGAGATTAGCGACAAAGCGCAAAACACCGTCATTTTTGACGGGATGGAATATTATTTCAACGGCTGTAATTCCATTTACAGCAAAACCGCATTTAACCTTGACAACGGATTTGCAGGCACGATGATTTGGAGTGGAATTTTCGATGCGCCGCGCGACAACGAGTACAGTTTATTTAACGCCATGCACAGCGCAATAAACGGAGAAGCGAGCGAAACCGCGGCGGAAAGTGCAGACAATCCTGCGACGTGAGGCCAAGTACTTTCTATATCGTATAAGAACCACCCGTAACTGTACAGTTACGGGTGGTTTGCTGTTTTATTCATTTAATTTTCACGGCTCGACACGTTGTAGGGGCGGTCGACCTCGACCGCCCGTTTAATTTGATATGTTTTCCCCTCCGTCACACGCTTTGCGCGTGCCACCTCCCCAATGAATGGGGAGGTTTACGGAACGGTCAAGACCGTTCCCTACGCACAAAATACAATTTAC
>JBJEPU010000030.1:0-3267 GCA_051881395.1 Candidatus Fimenecus sp. | reverse complement strand
TTGGTTTTTACGCGAACTGGGGCTTCCAAATCCCCCGCGTCAAATTGAGTTTGCGCGTTTGAATTTGAATTATTGCTTAACAAGCAAGCGCAAATGCTTGGCGCTTGTCAATGAAGGTATTGTAGACGGTTGGGATGACCCGCGCATGGCGACCATTTCCGGTATGCGCCGCAGAGGCTACCCTGCTGCCGCCATTCGCAATTTCTGTGAAAAAATCGGCGTTTCCAAAGCGTATTCCGTGGTGGATATGGGGCTGTTGGAGTCCTGCGTGCGCGACGAACTCAACGAAACCGCGCCGCGCGCCATGGCGGTACTCGAACCGCTGAAACTGATTATTGATAACTACCCCGAGGGGCAAACCGAAGATTTGGAAATCGAAGTCCACCCCGCCCACCCCGAAATGGGCACGCGCAAAACGGTTTTCTCGAAAGAACTGTATATTGAGCGCGAGGACTTTATGGTCGAGCCGCCGAAAAAATACTTCCGCCTGTTCCCCGGTAACGAAGTACGACTGAAAAGCGCATATTTCGTGAAATGCACGGGGTACGACACCGACGAAAACGGCGAAGTCACGGCGGTGCACTGCACCTATGACCCCGAAAGCCGCGGCGGCAATTCGCCCGACGGCAGAAAAGTAAAAGGCACAATCCATTGGGTCAGCGCGGCGGACAGTTTTCCTGCCACGGTAAAGCTTTATGACCGCCTGTTTAATGCGGAAAATCCGTCCGACGAATCGAACGGCAGTTTCAAAGACAATCTTAACCCCGATTCGCTGACCGTGTTGGAGGGCTGTCTTGTCGAGGGCGGCTTGCGTGACGCTCTCCCCGGCGAGGTGTTCCAATTCATGCGCAAGGGATATTTCTGTGTTGACAAAAAATCGGAAAGTGATAGTATAATATTCAACCGCACGGTTGCACTCAATTCCTCGTGGGGAAAGTAAAGGAGCCGACTGAAATGGCAAAGGAAAAACAAATCAAGCAGAATAAAGGGCCAAAAGATATTTTATATCGCGCCGTCATGGCAATTTTGGCGGTATGCGTGCCGATTGCCGCCTATTTTTGCGAGTATATCTATACGGTCTTGGAATCGGATATTTTTAAATGGCTGGCACAACTCTCCGGCGACACAACCGATACCGGCGCAACGGAATCGGTTTGGAGCATACAGCGTTTTGTGGAGTTGGTCCTGCCGATGATGAAAGACGGCAAAGGCGACGCTTCGGGCATTTGGCAAGCGCTGGAACCGATTCATACTGCGCTTATCTGTGTAGCGGTATTTTTCGTGCTGGCAATCGTTTTGGCGATTGTGATATTCTTCTTCTCAGTGTTTTCCAAGAAAAAGACCATTCCGCTTTGTATTGCACTCGGCGGGGTGCTGTCGATGATTGCGCTTTACATATCCTTTAACGCGGCAGCGACGCCGATGGTGGACGGCACGATGTCCCTGTCTGCCTTTTTCAGTTCTTCTTTGATTACCTCACTGCTCGCAGGCTTAAATTCGTTCTCGGTCATTCGCCTGACCACAGGATATTTTGTCATGCTGTTCCTGTTTATCGCCATGGCGCTGTGGGCGGGGGCAAACAAGTTGATTGAACTCGGCGACAAGCCGCCGAAGGATACGAAAAAAGCATAATCGAAAACTGTAAAAGCCGCTGTGCGGATTCTCCGCCGCGGCTTTTTCTCTATTCTTATATAATATAAAGGGTGGTTCTATGCTACTGCATCTCAAAACCGCAAAACCGATGCAAACCGTCAAAGGCTTCGGGGCGTCTTCGTGCTGGTGGAGTCAATACTGCGCGCCGCAAAGTGCGGCGGAGGAGATTGCCGAACTGCTGTACGGCGACAGCGGGTTAAAACTGAATATCTACCGCTACAATCTCGGCGGCGGCACGGACAAGGACAACTGCCGCGTGGACAATCCGTGGCGCAGGACCGAAAGCTTTTATCGGTTTGACCGTGAAGCCGAAACAGGTACATATGATTTTTCCGCCGACAAAACGGCGCGCGACTTTATGCGCCGCTGTCTTGCGAAAGGCAATATCGACACGCTGATTTTGATTGTAAACTCCCCAAATTACGCATTTACTTCCACCGGGCAGGCTTCGGGAAGTCTTTTATATCACACCTGCAATCTGCCGAAAGCGAATTACCGTAAATTTGCCGACGATGTGCTCACCGTGACCGCGCATTTTTTGGCAGAGGGCTTGCCCGTGAAATATATCAGCCCCATTAACGAGCCGCAATGGAAATGGGGTGGCAGTTATGTGTGGCAGGAGGGCTGTCATTACGAAACCGAGGAATTGGTTGAGGTCTTTCATATTTTTGCCGAAGAAATTTTAAAGCGCGGTCTCCCCGTGAAACTCTACGGTCCCGAAAGCGGCGAAATGGGCGGCAAAACGGCGGAATATTTAGAAGCGCTCACCGCCGACGAAACCGTGATGCAGGTGCTCGATGTGTTCTCGTACCATTCCTATCACGACGATGACAACCCCGCCGCGCGGCGTGCTTTTAAAACAGAGTTGGTGGAAAAGCACCCCGAATTGCGGTTTGATATGAGCGAATGGTGCGAACTCCCCAACAAAAGCCATACCCGCGATTTTAACGGCGCGCTGATTACCGCGCGCATCATCGGGCAGGATTTGCTGTACGGTGGCGCCGAAAGCTGGACGGCGTGGGTGGCGGTCAATCAAATTTGCCGCAAAGAAGACGGATTCGATTATAGCGACGGTTTTCTGTCGGCAAGCGACGATTTCAGTGAATGGTCGGTTGCCGAACGGTATTACGCGATGGCGCATTTTTCAAAATATATCCCCGTCGGTGCAAAGGCACTCGACATCGGCTTTTTCCCTGCGGAAAATAATAATTTCAATGTATTTGCCTTTTTGACGCCGCAAAATAAAACCGTGCTGGTTACGGTCAACGAAACCGATTGTGCGCAAAGCCTAACTTTGGACGGCGCGTTTGCCGAAATGACTGCGGTCGTTTCCACCGCGGCGGAAAAATGCAAAACCGTACACAGCGGCGCGTTTGTCAGCGATTTTACCGTGCCTGCAAAATCCATTGTAACGGTGATTTTGAAATAAAGCCCGCACAACAGCCAAAGCAACGGCGCAAAGACCGTTTCTGAAAATGGGGATTTGTATTTGTCATCCTGAGCGAAGCGAAGGATCTCAAACAGCACCAAGTATAAAATGTGCGAAACGAGATTCTTCGCCTATCGGCTCAGAATGACAATCGGGCGGGCGTGGAAGCCCGCCACTACGCGCAC
>JBJEPU010000029.1:0-18360 GCA_051881395.1 Candidatus Fimenecus sp. | reverse complement strand
GAACTTCAATCGTCTTACCTGCTGTGTTCGCGATAAGGCCGCGCATACCGGCAAGCTGACGCAACTGGCTTTCCGAACCACGGGCACCGGAGTCCACCATCATATAAATCGGGTTCTCTTTGCCGAGGTTGTCTTTTAAGCCTTGGGCCACCTTGTTGGTGCATTCTTCCCAAACCTTGATAACGGATTTGGAGCGTTCGGCGTTGCTCATCAAGCCCATTTTGTAGTTGGCTGTAATCGCATCGACGCGTTCCTCCGCCTTTTCGAGCAATTCGCCCTTCTGCGGCGGAATGGTCGCGTCGCAAACCGCGACGGTGATGCCGCTCTTGGTGGAATACTTGTAGCCCTGCGCCTTAATTTTATCCAGCATTTCGGCGGCAACGGTTACGCCGTGCACCTTAATGCACTTGTCAATAATCTGCCCGAGCGTCTTTTTGTTGACGAGGAAATCCACCTCTAATTTAAACGCATTGGCAGGGTCGCTTCTGTCCACAAAGCCCAAGTCCTGCGGGATAGGATTGTTGAAAATGATTTTACCGAGGGTGGTATCGAGAAGCTGGGAACGGACTTCGCCGTCGATTTCTTTCGTCATACGCACCTTAATTTTGGAGTGTAAGCCGATATAGCCCTCATCGTAAGCCATAACCGCTTCGTCAAAGCCCGTAAAGACCTTGCCGTTGCCCGGGTCGTCGTCTTTATCCATCGTCAAATAATACGAGCCGAGAATCATATCCTGCGTCGGCACGGCAACGGGTTTCCCGTCCGAAGGCTTCAACAGGTTATTGGCGGCAAGCATCAAAAGTCTGGCTTCTGCCTGCGCTTCTGCGGAAAGCGGTACATGCACCGCCATTTGGTCGCCGTCGAAGTCGGCGTTGAATGCGGTACAGCACAGCGGGTGGAGTTTAATGGCTCTTCCCTCGACCAAAACAGGCTCAAACGCCTGAATACCGAGTCTGTGCAAGGTCGGTGCACGGTTGAGCATCACGGGGTGGTCTTTGATAACCACTTCCAAAGCGTCCCAAACCTCGGTTTTGGAGCGTTCCACCATTTTACGGGCGGATTTGATGTTGCCGGCGACGCCGGTTTCCACCAAGCGCTTCATCACAAAGGGTTTGAACAGTTCTAATGCCATTTCTTTCGGCAAACCGCACTGATAAATTTTCAGTTCGGGGCCGACAACGATAACCGAACGGCCGGAATAGTCAACACGCTTACCCAAAAGATTTTGACGGAAACGGCCCTGTTTGCCTTTGAGCATATCGGAAAGCGATTTTAACGCACGGTTGTTGGGGCCTGTAACAGGTCTGCCGCGTCTGCCGTTGTCAATCAGCGCGTCAACGGCTTCCTGCAACATTCTTTTTTCGTTGCGGATAATGATTTCGGGCGCGTTGAGCTCCAACAGTCTTTTTAAACGGTTGTTGCGGTTGATAACGCGTCTGTAAAGGTCGTTTAAGTCCGAAGTCGCAAAACGGCCACCGTCGAGCTGGACCATCGGGCGAATATCGGGCGGGATGACCGGCAGAACATCCAAAATCATCCATTCGGGGCGGTTGCCCGACTGCTTGAATGCTTCGGCAACCTCCAAGCGTTTGAGAATACGGGTTTTCTTTTGCCCTGTGGCGTCGGCCAGCTCCTCACGAAGCTGTGCGCTGAGCGCGTCCACATCGATTTCTTCAAGCAGGGTTTTAATCGCTTCCGCGCCCATACCCGCTTTGAAATCGTCCTCGTATTTTTCACGCATATCGAGGTATTCTTTCTCGGAAAGAATCTGCATTTTGGTCAATTCCGTGTCGCCGGGGTCAGTGACAATATATTTCGCAAAATACAGCACTTTTTCAAGGTCACGCGGAGAAATGTCCAAAATCAGACCCATTCTCGACGGAATGCCCTTGAAATACCAAATATGCGAAACGGGCGCAACCAATTCAATGTGCCCCATGCGTTCACGGCGCACCTTGGATTTTGTAATTTCCACGCCGCAACGCTCGCAGACCTTGCCTTTGTAGCGAATCCGCTTATATTTGCCGCAGTGGCACTCCCAGTCCTTTGTCGGCCCGAAAATGCGTTCGCAGTAAAGCCCATCGCGCTCGGGTTTCAAAGTACGGTAGTTTATGGTTTCGGGCTTTTTGACTTCGCCGTAGGACCATTCACGAATCTGGTCGGGCGAGGCAAGACCGATTTTGATTGATTCAAACGATATATTTTCCATCTGTCAGTACCTTCTTCCTTAATCAATGCACGAAACAAAGCTGCGAACGGTTAGAATTCTTCATCCATCAACTCGTCGCCGGGGAAATCTTCCTCTTCGTCGTCCAAATAATCATTGAACGCATCGTCGCCGAGTTCTTTTTCCGCATCTTCATCCGTCACATACCCGTCATCGAGCGTGACATCGTTCACAACATCGGTATTCAAAGTTTCATCTTCGCTGATGACCGCACCGACATCGCCCGCCTCGTCCTCGAAGGTCTGGCGCAGGTCGATTTCCTCGCCGTCCTTATCGAGCACCTTCACATCCAGTGCCAAGGATTGCAATTCCTTAATCAACACCTTGAACGATTCGGGGATACCCGGCTGCGGCACATTCAAGCCCTTGACAATGGATTCATAGGTCTTGACACGGCCGACAATATCGTCGGATTTGATGGTCAGGATTTCCTGCAAGGTATACGCCGCACCGTAAGCCTCCAACGCCCAAACTTCCATTTCACCGAAACGCTGGCCGCCGAACTGTGCTTTACCGCCCAACGGCTGCTGCGTAACGAGGGAGTACGGACCTGTGCTTCTGGCGTGAATCTTATCGTCGACCAAGTGGTGGAGTTTTAAGAAGTACATCACGCCAACCGTAATCGGGTTATCGAATTTGAGACCCGTTCTGCCGTCGGTCAAAATGGATTTGCCGTCCTCACGGTAGCCGGCTTCTTTGAGCGCTTCGCGGATATCCGCTTCGTGTGCACCGTCGAAAACGGGCGTGGCAATCTTTTGCCCGAGCTTGCGGTAAGCAAAGCCCAAATGCACTTCCAAAACCTGACCGATATTCATACGGGAGGGAACGCCCAAGGGATTGAGTACGATGTCGAGCGGTGTACCGTCATCCAAGAACGGCATATCCTCCTGCGGCAAGATGCGGGAAACAACGCCCTTGTTACCGTGGCGGCCCGCCATTTTATCGCCGACGGAGATTTTCCGCTTCTGCGCGATATAGCAACGGACAACCTGGTTGACACCGGGGCTCAATTCGTCGCTGTTTTCGCGGGTGAAGATTTCCACATCCACAACGATACCGTATTCGCCGTGCGGCACGCGTAAAGAGGTGTCGCGCACCTCGCGCGCCTTCTCGCCGAAGATGGCGCGCAGCAAGCGCTCCTCTGCGGTCAGCTCGGTTTCGCCCTTCGGGGTGACCTTACCGACCAAAATATCGCCCGAGTGCACCTCGGCACCGATACGGATAATCCCGTTTTCGTCGAGGTTTGCAAGCGCGTCCTCACCGACATTCGGAATATCGCGGGTGATTTCTTCCGGCCCGAGTTTGGTTTCGCGGGATTCGAGTTCGTATTCTTCAATATGCACCGAGGTATACACATCGTCGCGCACCAATTTTTCGTTGATGAGCACCGCGTCCTCGTAATTGTAGCCTTCCCAGGTCATAAAGCCTATTAAGGCGTTTTTCCCGAGCGAGATTTCCCCGTTGGAGGTTGCGGGGCCGTCCGCGATGACCTCTTTTTCCGCAACGGTTTGTCCTTCCGAAACAATCGGGCGCTGGTTGACGCATGTGCCCTGGTTGGAACGCATAAATTTGATTAAGTCGTAATGGTCTACCGTGCCGTCCGCAGTGGTAATCTCAATCACATCTGCGGTGGCCTTGGTCACCGTACCGGCGCGCTTGGCAAGCACCACCGTGCCCGAATCGACCGCCGCCTGATATTCCATACCGGTACCGACAATCGGCGACTCGGTTTTTAAAAGCGGCACAGCCTGACGCTGCATGTTCGCACCCATCAAAGCACGGTTTGCGTCGTCGTTTTCTAAGAACGGAATCATCGCGGTGGCGACGGAAACCATCATTCTCGGGGAGACGTCCATATAATCTGCCTCGCCCGCTTCGACTTCCATAAACTCGTCACGGTAACGGACATTGACTTTTTTGCGGACGAAACGGTTGTTTTCGTCGAGCGGCTCATTCGCCTGTGCAACCTTGTAATCGTCCTCGACATCTGCGGTCATATAGGTGACTTCATCGAGCACCACGCCGGTTTCCTTGTCGATACGGCGGAAGGGCGCTTCAATAAAGCCGTATTTATTGATGCGTGCGAAGGTGGCGAGATAGGAAATCAAGCCGATGTTCGGACCTTCGGGCGTTTCCACGGGGCACATACGGCCATAGTGGCTGTAATGCACGTCGCGGACCTCGAATCCGGCGCGGTCACGCGACAAACCGCCGGGGCCCAATGCCGACAGACGGCGTTTGTGCGTCAATTCGGCAAGCGGGTTGTTTTGGTCCATAAACTGCGACAGCGGCGAAGAACCGAAGAACTCTTTGATTGCCGCCATCACGGGGCGAATGTTAATCAGCGCCGCGGGCGTGACCTTGTCGGGCTCCTGTGCCTGCAAAGTCATACGCTCTTTGACCACGCGTTCCATACGGGAGAAGCCGATGCGGAATTGGTTCTGCAACAGTTCGCCGACCGAACGGATACGGCGGTTGCCCAAGTGGTCGATGTCATCGGTGGTGCCGACGCCGTGACCTAAGCAGTTGAGATAGTTAATGGTTGCGAAAATATCGTCAATGGTGATGTGCTTCGGAATGAGGTCATCGCAACGCGCGGCAAGCTCTTCGGAAAGCGCCGCCTTGTCATCGCCGCATTTGTCAAGCACTTCGCGAAGCACTGAGAAGCTGACCTTTTCATTGATACCGAGTTCTTCCAACTCTTCCTCGGTAAACATCGGGACATACTCCGCAATATCCACCATACCGTTGGAGAACACCTTGACCTCGTCGCCCTCGTTGTCAATCACGGCGACATTGACGCCCTCCTGCTCAATACGGTAGGCAAGCTCGGACGAAATGAAATCGCCTTCGTCGGCGAGAATTTCGCCGGTTAAGTTGCTGATAATCGGCTCTTTCGCCTTAAAGCCCGCGATACGCGCGGAAATGCCGAGTTTCTTATTGTATTTATAGCGACCGACGCGCGACAGGTCATAGCGATGCGGGTCAAAGAACAGCCCGTCCAAATGCGCCTGTGCGGTTTCGAGTGTCGGCGGTTCACCGGGGCGCAGTTTTTTATACACTTCAATAAGCGCCTGCTCGGTGTTGATGGTGGTATCTTTTTCCAAAGTCGCTTTGATACGCTCATCATAGCCGAAGAATTCCAAAATTTCCTGATTCGTGCTCAAGCCCAAAGCACGGATAAAGGTCGTGATGAAGATTTTGCGGTTTTTGTCGATACGGACATAGAACAAATCGTTCTGGTCGGTCTCGTATTCGAGCCAAGCGCCGCGGTTCGGAATGACGGTGGCGGTATACAGCTCTTTACCGGTTTTGTCATGCGTCATACCGTAATAGACGCTCGGCGAACGCACAAGCTGTGAAATAATCACACGCTCTGCGCCGTTGATGACGAATGTACCGCTGTCGGTCATCAGCGGGAAATCGCCCATATATACTTCGTTTTCTTTGATTTCGCCCGTTTCCTTATTTAAAAGACGTGCGGTCACGCGCAAAGGTGCCGCATAGGTCGCGTCGCGCTCCTTGCACTCTTTTACGGTGTATTTGGGGGTGTCATCCATTCGGTACCCGACAAAACTTAAAACCAGGTTCCCCGAATAGTCCGTAATGTCTGCCACATCACGGAATACCTCTTTTAATCCCTCGTCTAAAAACCACTGATACGAATTCTTCTGAATTTCGATAAGGTTGGGCATATCCATAACCTCATTGATTTTCGAGAAGCTCATACGGGTGTTTCTTCCGAGTTTGACAGGTTTGACATTCACCATAGGGCTTATCACTCTCCGTTCTATATTTGTTCAACAAAGCCCCGAAACGGGACTTGGAGATTCCTACAAGAAATCGTGGGTATAAGGGTTGCTTTTCAGCATTTTTTGTGGTAAACTACCTATGCTTTCAATTGTGCAAGAGCGCACCTTACCACTTTAATAGCAGTTTAATATTCTACACCTGTCAAGTCTATATGTCAAGCGTTTTTTTATAAATTGCTGTGTTTTTTCAGCGCATTGCAAAGCGCTATTCTTTTTTCGGAGATGTTCCCCATGCAAGATGTATCCATGCTGCAAAATCGACTCTGTACGCTCGTGCTGTTCCGCGCCCTGTTACAAGACGGCGCGGTTTCTGCTTTTTTGCGCGTCAAGCGGCAGGAAGAAATCGGTGCGGAAGACGCCGCCGCACGCGCCGGCGAATTTATTGCGGCGCTTTACAGAAAGGGCGATAATTTAAGCGACTATATCGTCAATTTGGTATTCGAGGACGAAAACGCCTACATACGCCGCGCCGCCGAAGGACGGCTTACGGAGAATTACGAGCGCACACTGCAAACCGAACTTGCCGTTTTGCAGGACTTTTGTGATTTGACCGCCGAGGCGTTCCAAACCTTTACGGGGCTTTCGATTCCCCTGCCCGTATGGCAAAACACACCGATTGACTTGCGCGCCGTTTACACACAGCGCATCGAAAACATTGCGAAAATCGGCTACGGTATGTTTGCAAAATACCATATGTTCAGTTTAAAAGACGGGAAAATAACGCCCGTTCGCCACCCCGACCCCCAACGCCTTGCGGATTTTTCGGGCTATGAACTCGAACGAAGCCGCATTATTGCCAACACAAAAGCATTGCTGAAAGGCAACCCCTGCAACAATGTTTTGCTGTACGGCGACGCGGGCGCGGGCAAAAGCAGTACCGTAAAGGCGATTGTTAACGAATATAAAGACGAGGGCTTGCGGCTGATAGAGGTCAAGAAAAACGAACTGTTTTATTTGCCCGATATTTTGGATTCGCTTGCGAAAAATCCTCTGAAATTCATTATTTTTATTGACGATTTGAGTTTTGCCGCCGATGACAGCGATTTCGGCGCACTCAAAGCGATTTTGGAAGGCAGTGTGTCGGGCAGAAGCCGTAACATTGCAATATACGCCACCTCCAACCGCCGCCATTTGGTGAAAGAACGGCTGTCCGACCGCGAGGGCGACGACCTGCATATGCAGGACACCATTCAGGAATTGACCAGCCTTTCGGCGCGCTTTGGGTTAAAGGTCACCTTTTCAAAGCCCGACAAAAAACTGTATGAGAGCATCGTGCGCGACTTGGCAAAGCAGTATCATATTGAAATGCCCGAGGACGAGCTGTTCCTAAAAGCAGAAGCGCACGCGCTCAGAAGCGGCGGCAGAAGCCCCCGCACAGCAAAGCAGTTTATTGAATATCTCGCGTACACGGCAAGCCACGAAGTATAATTGACTTTTGGTATATAATGGTATACTATATATTTACTATGCCGCACGGCAAAAACTGAGAGGGAAAAACAATGAGAGAAACATTGCACGATTGGGAAAATCCCGCCGTTATCAAGCGTAACAAAGAGGACGGGCACACCATTGCCTTTGCGTTCTCGGACGCGAAAAAGGCGGTGCGCCGCGAAGCGCCCGACACCAAAATCACCTTGAACGGCGATTGGAAATTCCATTGGCAACGAGGGCTTAGAAACGAGCCGACCGATTTTTACAGAACGGATTTCAATGACGAGCATTGGCGCACCATTCCGGTGCCGTCTGTTTGGCAGACGCAAAAAACGGGCAGTGTGCCGTATTATTACGCGAGCACCTTCCCCCGCGCCATTTCGAGAAGCAAAGGGAAAATCCCCTCGATTGACCACGATATGCAGGAAATCGGTCATTACCGCCGTTATTTCACTCTGCCCGAAAATTTTGAAGGCAAGGAAATCTTTTTGCACTTCGGCGCGGTAAAATCCGCATTGGAAGTGTATGTCAACGGCGAGTTTGTCGGGTATTCGCAAAATTCTATGACCCCGCACGAATTCAATGTGACCAAATACATAAAATCCGGTGAGAATTTGGTATGCGCCAAAGTCTACCGTTACAGCGACGCGACCTACATTGAGGACCAGGATATGTGGTGGCTTTGCGGCATTTACCGCGAGGTGTATTTGTTCTGCGAGGAAAAGGTTTGCCTGCGCGATTTCTTTGTGACCACCGATTTGGACGCGGAATACAAGGACAGCGACACCAATGTCGAAATCACCGTAAACAATTATACGAAAGAGACGAAGTCTGCAACCGTCACCGCCGAAATCATCGGGGCGGACGGCAAAAAGCAAAAGCTCGGCGCACTTGAATTCGATGCTGTGGCGGGCAGTACAACGGTCAATATCCGCAAAACGGTGAAAGACCCGCTGAAATGGTCGGCGGAAACGCCGAATTTGTATACCCTGTTGCTCACCTTGGAAGCAGACGGCGTAAAGACCTACAAAGCAATCCGCTTCGGCTTTAAAAAGGTGGAAATCATCGGCGAGCGTATTCTCTTTAACGGGCAACCGATGCTGTTGCGCGGCGTAAACCGTCACGATTTCGACCCCGACTGCGGCTGGGCGGTACCGAAAGAGCGCTATTATCAAGACTTGGATTTGATGAAACGCGCAAACATCAACTCCATTCGCACCTCGCACTATCCCGACGACCCGTTTTTCTATGATTTGTGCGACGAATACGGGTTTTATGTCATGGACGAATGCGATATGGAAAGCCACGGCGTGCGCCGCAAGGGCGTGCCCGGCAGTAACCCCGTTTGGACGAATGCGGTTGTGGACAAAATGGAGCGTATGGTCTTGCGCGACCGCAACCACGCGTGCGTATTTATGTGGTCTTTGGGCAACGAGGCGGGCGATGGCACAAACTTCACCAAAATGAAAGAAGCCGCGCTGGCACTCGACAAAACCCGTCAGTTCCACTATGAGGGCGATTTTGATTTGACCAAATCCGATGTCATTTCGAGAATGTACCCCTTAAAAGATACGATGGATAAGCTTTGCAACAAAGAAGCCATCACCATTACGCTGTATGACAACATTGCAAACCAGTTGGCGGCGGACTCCAAGCCCATTCCGAAAGAGGCGTATACAAAACCCGTCATTCTTTGCGAATACGCGCACGCGATGGAAAACAGCCTCGGCAACTTCCAGGAATATATGGACGATTTTGAGGCGCACGACCATATGTGCGGCGGCTATATTTGGGACTTTGTCGACCAATCCTTGCGCCTGAAAACGCCCGACGGCGACCACTGGCTGTACGGCACGGACTTTGAAAAATCCGAGCCGCGCCGCCCGTTGCAGTTGCCGAATACCACGGCAATGACAGGCAGTAACACCTATTTCTGCGCAAACGGCATTATTGCCGCCGACCGCAAGCCCCACCCGTCCTATTACGAAGTGAAAAAGGTCTACTGCGAAATCAAGGTCACTGAAAAAGACCGTGAAAAACAGATTTTCACCGTCAAGAACAAGCATTTGTTTACGGACCTTTCCGATTTTGAATTCTGTTGGAAAGTAGAAGCCGAAGGTGTGGAAATTGAAAGCGGTATTTGCGAAAATGTCAATGCCGCGCCGCTGTCGGAAAGCGATTTCACCGTTCCCTATTCCAAAGAGAAATTTACCGCGGACAAAGAATGCGTTTTGACCGTTTCGTTCCGCAACAAAACCGAAAAGCGCTGGTGCGAACAAGGCTTTGAACAGGGCTTCGACCAATTCGTGTTGCAGGAGGCGGCAAGCACACCCACCTTACACGAGGGCGCACCCGTCACCTTGACAAACGGCGCAAACACCGTTGCGGTAAGCGGCGAAAACTTCGCGGTGCGCATTGCGGGCGGGCAGATTGTATCGCTCCAATATGACGGCAAGGAAATGCTCAAAGACAATGTGCGCCCCAACTACTTCCGCGCGGTCACGGACAACGACCTGTCGAACACCAATTTTGTGCCGTTCTTAATTCCGTTCCACCCGTATTACGCTTGGCAACGCGCGACAAACGGCTTAAAAGGCAATATCGTCAGTGCGGCTGTGCAGGCAGACGGCAGTGCAAAAATCGAAGTCAAGTGGACCGTTAGCGGTATGAAGAATGTTTCGTCTGTGCTGACCGTGTACCCCGACGGCGCCATTTCGATTTCGCACAAGGGCACGCCGACACACACGCTCACCCGTTTCGGCACGCAAATGGCGTTCTCGGGCGATTTGGAATATGTGAAATGGTACGGCAGAGGGCCGCAGGAAACCTACTGTGACCGCAAAACCGGTGCAAGAATTGCTTTACACGAAATGACCGTCACCGATTTGGAGCATCACTATATGCGTCCGCAGGAAAACGGCAACCGCACTGATGTGCGTTTCGTGGAGTTGACCGACAAGGACGGCTTTGGGTTGCGCTTTGAAGCCGAGGTCGGCACGCCGCTTCAATTCTCTGCTTGGCATTATTCGCAGAATGAACTCGAAAAAGCCACGCATATTCACGAATTAAAGCACCGCGATATTACCACATTCAACTTTGATTTGGCACAGTTGGGCGTGGGCGGCGATATGCCGGGTGACGCGCACGTGCGCGAGCCGTACATCTTGCACGGAAACCGCGAATACGCCTACACCTTTACAATGTCCCCCATTCGCTGATTGGCAAATACACAAAAGCAAGCCCGCAACCAAACGGTTGCGGGCTTTTCGTATTGTTTAATCATTCGGTTTGTTGCGCACTTGCCGCACTGTTCGGCGCGGCAAAAGCGAACCGTATATCCTGCGAAAACAGAAAAACGGTACAATCGGAAACAGCGTCATAGATGCACGCCGTTTCATAGGCGGAAAGTTTTGATAAATCCATACATTCCCGAATGGTTTCGGGCGAGCCTTTCAGCAATAAAAAGCAGGGTTCATTTGTGTCCGCATTTTCCGCTAGGTACGCAAACTGCTGATAGGGATAATCGGCAATCTCAACTGTATCTCCCATTTTTACATTTCGCACGCAATAGATTTGCAAAGTATCCTCTGTTAAGACGCGCAAAACATTACATTGCCAAAAGCCCGCATAACCGGTATTTACCCCCTGCCGCGTCAATTCTTCCACAACATTGGTCCACTGCCCGTAAGGCTCTTCTACCGGTGGATATGCAAGCAAAAACGGAACGGAATCAGCGAGCAAAAACAGAACCAAGCACACAACAATCACAGCAAACCGCTTGGCAGACGGCCGTTGAAACAGATACACGGTTTCTGCAAACAAAAGCAAAAAGCAACAGGAAATCATTGGAATCAATCGCCAAGCAGCACAGGAAACAATTCCGAAAAACCACAAGAAAATGGTTATGCCGCTAACCGCTGTAACCGCCCAAAACAGACGGCGAATTTGCACAGACTCGATTTTTCGGTATAGAATTGCCGTCAGCGGCAGTACCAGCAGGCACACGGTGCCCATCAGGAAACGAAGCAATGCAGGAACTTGCGACAAATCCGAAAAAGGCGCGCCACCCAAAAAATAGACTTCAAACAGTTGATACCAACTGACCAAAAGGGTTTCGAGTTTGCCCACCCACTGATTCAAATACGGATAATCGTCATAAGCGGTATAGGTATTTGCATAAGTTGCGGGAAAGGTATCTCTTGCTAAAAACCGGAGCAACACGATACCTGCCGCAGTGGCAATCACCATCAGCAATGCCGTCCAAAACACCGGCAGATTTTGTTTGGAAACTATTTTTTCCCGCAGATTGAAAAAGCGTTCTGCGAAAAATGCCGCCGCCAGCGGTACAGTCACCATACCGACTATCTGCACACCGTCTGTTGCGACCAACATCAAAAACAAAAACAGAATGACGCCAAACGCAATCGCGCGCTTCTTTTGTTTAAACAGAAGGGCATTATAAAAATTTTCAGTCAGGATAAAACCAACCAACAAAAACAAAATACTCAGGCTGTAATAAATAATGTGCTGGCAAAACATTTCGCGAAATTGGCTGCTACACAACATTAAGCCGCAAAATGCCACGAGAAACAGCAACCGAAAATTCGGTGAAAAAGACAAATGCTTCGCAAACAAATACAACGCGACAAAAAAGACGCCCAAAAACAACGCCATTCCGCACGCATGCGCGGTATAGGACAACCCGAAAATTGCAACAAACGGCAACATGAAAAGAGAACCGCCGAACGGCAACTTTGCCGCATAGTAATAATTCGGTGCAAGCAAGCGTCTGCTTTCCAGAGTCGCTTGCGCCCACATAATTGTATCTGCGGTATCCGATGTGTAGAACCGCTTAGATAATACAATCGCATAATAGAAAACCGCCGCAACGGAAAGAAAGGTTAAAACCAACATTGTCGCGTGCAAAATCTGTTTGCCCAACAACTCGCGCTTTTCCGGTTTCATATTCTCCCTCACAAAAAGTTACAGTTTCATTACCGCGCCGTCTTTGGCAGAGGAAACCATCGCAGTGTACCGTGCAAGCCAGCCGCTTTTGATTTTCGGCTCGTGCGGGACATAGGAAGCCTTGCGCTTTGCCAATTCTTCATCGGAAACGCGGACATTCACAGACGCGTTCGGAATGTCAATATCAATGATGTCGCCCTCTTCAATCAGGCCGATTTCACCGCCGCAAGCCGCCTCGGGCGCAACATGGCCGATAGACGCGCCGCGCGACGCACCCGAGAAACGCCCGTCGGTAATGAGCGCCACGGTTTTGTCGAGCTTCATACCCGCCAAAGCCGAGGTCGGATTGAGCATTTCGCGCATACCGGGGCCCCCGACAGGGCCTTCGTAACGGATAACCACAACATCGCCGTCTTTGATTTTCCCTTCGTAAATCGAAGCAATCGCCTCATCCTCACTGTCAAACACGCGCGCAGGACCGCTGTGCACCAGCATTTCAGGCGCGACGGCACTGCGTTTTACAACACAGCCGTCTTTGGCAATATTGCCCCACAAAATCGCGATGCCGCCCGTTTCGCTGTACGGATTGTCAATCGGACGAATGGCGTCGGTATTTTTAATATACGCGCCCTCGATATTTTCGCCGACGGTTTTGCCCGTGACGGTCAAGAGCGACAAATCAAGCAAGCCCTTTTTCGCAAGTTCCGCCTGCACGGCAGGCACGCCCCCCGCATTGTTAAGGTCGTGCATATGCGTAGGACCTGCGGGCGCCAAGTGGCAAAGGTTCGGCACTTTCGCGCTCATTTCGTTAAAGGTCTTCAAATCCATCGGGCAACCCGCCTCGTTGGCAATGGCAAGCAAATGCAACACGGAATTCGACGAACAGCCAAGCGCCATATCGCACGCCAAAGCGTTGCGCAGGGATTTTTCGTTGATAATATCACGCGCTTTGATGTCGTTTTCGACCAAATGCATAATCGCCATACCCGCGTGTTTCGCGAGCTGGGTTCTGCCTGCGTGCACGGCAGGAATGGTGCCGTTACCGGGGAGCGCAATGCCCAAGGACTCGCAAAGACAGTTCATACTGTTGGCGGTATACATACCCGAACACGAGCCGCAACCCGGGCAGGTGTTGTTTTCAAAGTCGCAAAGCTTTGCGTCATCAATCATATTTGCTTTGCGCGCGCCGACGGCTTCAAACATTTTGGAAAGCGAGGTTTCCACGCCGTCCACAAGCCCTGACATCATCGGGCCGCCTGAGCAAACCACCGTCGGAATATTGATGCGAAGCGCGCCTAACAACATACCGGGCACGATTTTGTCGCAGTTCGGCACGAGCACAAGCCCGTCAAAGCCGTGCGCCATTGCCATCGTCTCGACGCTGTCGGCAATCAGTTCGCGCGAAGGCAGAGAGTATTTCATACCGATGTGCCCCATCGCAATGCCGTCGCAAACGCCGATGGCAGGCACCATAATCGGCGTGCCGCCCGCCATACGCACGCCCGCTTTGACCGCTTCGGTCAGTTTATCCAAATGAAAATGCCCGGGCACAATTTCGCTGTGCGCGGAAACAATGCCGATTAACGGGCGTTCGAGTTCTTCCTTGGTATAGCCCATTGCATAAAACAGACTGCGGTTCGGCGCGCGTTCCACACCGTTTAAAATGTTGTCACTGCGTAATTTCATATTTTTGCCTCCTGGAAGTGATATAACAAAATTAAATACAGAATTAAAAATCCATTCCTTTTCCCTGTTTCCATTTGATAGGATTATAAGTAATGTATTCTCGAACGGAAATATACTGTTGCTCGTTTGTTAAAACGGTATCATAAAAGGATTTCTGCCAAATTGGATTTTGATACTCTGTTTCTGCGTGTATCCGTCGGCTCACACCTGACTTGTAAAGTCCGATGATTTCCGTTCCCTACCCAACCAAATATGTTCTCTTTCTCGTGCGCACAAATTGTAATGTAGTAATACCCTTGCGCAGTATAATCATAGCCTTTTAATCGCGGCAATTTTCTGTTCGGCAAATTCATAGCGTCACCCATTTCCCGCGGTTGACTTTTCCGTTTTTCGGAACGGTCAAGACCGTTCCCTACGCAAATACACTGAACATATAGCATAAATGAAACGAGTTACTTACTATTTTATGCGCATATGCGCGATTTTGCAAGGTTTATTTTGTGAAAACAGGAGAAAAGCCGTGAAAAAAGGCGGGGTATTCGCCCCGCCTTTGCATTTTGGTTTATTTTTCAATCACCACATACTGATGCTCGGTCAAAACGCCGTTGTCGGTCACGGTGAGCAATGTGCCGCCGTTCATATCGCCGTCGGCATAGCAACGGTCGCCCGTTTTCATACCGTAGGTTAAGCGCACACCCTCATACAGCACGGAATAGTTGTTCACATGGTCGTGCCCGACCACCACATTTTTGGTACTGCCGAGGTCTTTTATCACGGAGAACATTCCCGAATTCACGCTCGGGCAACAAACTGTTTCGCGCTTTTCGCCAAATCCTATTGCACTGTCATAGCCGCTGTCTTTCCATTGGAGATATGCATTGTAATATTCAGGCAGGGCGATATGGAAGAACAAAATCGACTCGGGCGTTTCGCCGCCATTTACCTGTTTTGCGCCCTCCACAGCCCATTTGTACCACGCAATTTGGCTTTCGCTGATAAATTCATAGCCTGTGCCGAATGCGTCTTGCTTACGCGTGCCGTCCGCATTGAATATGTATTCCTGTGTGTCGTTGTCAATCGCGTCGGCAATCATTTTGCGCTCCTCGGGCATATCGTCATACCCGCGCCAAGAGCCCGAGTCCATCATAATCAGCGACTGCACGATTTTGTCACCCTCCATAATGTTGATGACATAATTGCCCACACCGCCGATGTTGTTCGGGCCTTTTTTGAACAAGCAGTATTCGGACTCCATATAGCGGTCAGCCAACCAATTTTTGTCGGCATTGCCCTCGCCGTCGTGGTTGCCGAATACAGGCGCCCACGGAATTCCGAACGAATCCATAAACCGAATTAAATCCTTCTGCGACTGTTTTTGGAATGCCGCCCAAACCTGGTCGCCCGTCATCGTGATTAAATCAGGCTTCGTTTCTGCAACAAGTTGACGAATGGTTTCCTCGGTATATTTTCTCTGCCCGATATCGTACAAATCATCGTACTGAATATCGGCAAGGTTCAGAATTTTAAAATCCTTGCCCGGCTCTTTTTGAATCGTAATCGTGTCCTCCAAACGATAGGTGTCGCTCGAAAGCCAAAACTCGTTATTTGCTTCGCCCTTGACAGGGAAAGCCCAAATCCCGAACGCAATAGCCGCCGTCAGCAAAACCGCTAACACAATCGCCAAGGCTTTTACAATATTTTTCTTGGTTTTGCGCATTTTTCTCCCTCTCTTTCGGCGTTACAGCGCCTGCAACGCCTGCTCAATATCCGCCAAAATATCGTTGACATTTTCAATGCCGACCGACAGACGGATTAAATCGGGCGTCACGCCGCATTCCACCAATTCCTTGTCGGAAAGCTGGCGGTGTGTGGATGACGCGGGGTGCAGTACACAGGTGCGCGCATCGGCAACATGGGTGACAATCGCGGCGAGCTTTAAGGAATTCATAAATTTCTCTGCAGCTTCTCTGCCGCCTTTTACACCGAACGAAATCACGCCGCAAGTGCCTTTGGGCATATATTTTTGTGCGAGGGCGTGGTATTTGTTGTCGGGAAGCCCCGGATAATTCACCCACGAAATTTTGTCGTTCTTTGCGAGGTATTCGGCAACCGTTTGCGCATTTTCGCAGTGGCGCTCGACGCGCAGAGCAAGCGTTTCCAACCCCAAATTCAGATAAAAACTGTTTTGCGGAGAGGGCGTAGAACCGTAATCGCGCAAAAGCTGGGCGACGATTTTGGTGATGTACCCCGCTTTGCCGAAATCACGGGTATACACCGCACCGTGATAACTTTCATCGGGTGTGGTAAGCCCCGGGAATTTGTCGTTTTGTTCCCAATCGAAATTGCCGCTGTCAATGACCGCGCCGCCGATGGTGGTGGCGTGCCCCTCCATATATTTGGTGGTGGAGTGCGTGACAATATCCGCGCCGAACTCGAACGGGCGGCAGTTAATCGGCGTGGGGAAAGTATTGTCCACTATGAGCGGTACGCCGTGCGCGTGGGCAACGCGGGCAAACTTTTCAATGTCGAGAATATCCAAAGAGGGATTGGCAATCGTTTCGCCGAACATCGCCTTTGTGTTGGGGCGGAATGCCGCCGACAGTTCTTCCTCGCTTGCGTTTGGGTCTACAAAGGTCACCTCAACGCCGATTTTACGCATCGTCACATTGAACAGATTAAATGTGCCGCCGTAAATGGTCGCGGCGGAAACCAAATGGTCGCCCGCGCCGAGAATGTTAATCAGCGCGAAGAAGTTTGCCGACTGCCCCGAAGAAGTCAGCACACCCGCAACGCCGCCTTCGAGCGCGGTGATTTTTGCGGCAACCGCGTCATTGGTAGGGTTGGCAAGGCGGGTATACATATACCCGGGCTCTAAATCGAACAGTTTTGCCATAGCCTCGCTGGTATCATATTTATAAGTTGTGCTTTGGTAAATCGGCAGTACGCGCGGCTCGCCGTTTTTGGGGCTGTACCCGCACTGCACGCACTTGGTTTCAATCGCGTAATCCTGCATTTATGCTTCCTCCAAAAATCTGCGCATAATATCGGGACCGTTTTCGATGAAAACGCCCGTATTTTTTGCGGTTTCTTCATTGACGGTTTCCACGCCCTGTTTTTCGTTCGCCTTGTGATAAATCAAATACGGCACGGGGTCGGCGGCGTGGGTTTGGGTGACAATCGGCGTGGGGTGGTCGGGCAAGACCATAATTTTGTAGTCCTCCCCGATTTCCTGTAAGCCGTCGAGCACAATCGGCAGTACGCGGCTGTCAATCATTTCAATGGCTTTTACCTTGTTTTCGGGTTCGTTTCTGTGACCGCACTCGTCGGGCGCTTCCAAATGGATATAAACAAAGTCACAGCCGTTTTTGAGTGCGTCCACTGCGGCGTGGGCTTTGCCCTCGAAATTCGTGTCGATATAACCTGTTGCGCCCTCCACTTCGGGTGCTTCCATTTTTGCACATTTGGCAATGCCCTTTAACAGGTCAACCGCCGAAACGATAGCGCCTTTTTTGCCGTATACATCAGAAAACGCGGGCAACATCGGCTTTTTGCCCTCGCCCCACATCCAAATGGAGTTCGCGGGGCGTTTGCCCTCGGCAACACGCTTTTGGTTGACAGGGTGTTCGGACAAAAACGCGTAGCTGTCTTTCATCATTTGAATTAACGGCTTGGCATTTTCGGATTTGGAGAGATATTCGCCGACCACGCGCCCTGAAATATCGTGCGGGGGCGTCATATTGCCGAGGTCGGTTGTGCCGTTCGACCAAACCAAGCAATGGCGATAACTGACGCCCGCATAAAACTTGAACATTTCGTTGCCGAAGTGCGCTTCGACATCTTGCATAATTTCGGCGGCTTCCGCTGTGGAAATATCGCCCGCGCAGTAGTCCACCATGGTTTTGTCTTCATAATTCGGCTCGTCGGACAATGTGACAAGATTGGTGCGCAAGGTCACATCGGTGTCTTTTAAATCCACACCGATGCTTGCCGCCTCCAACGGCGAACGCCCCGTATAGTATTTTTTCGGATCGAAGCCCAGTACGCTCATATTGGCAACATCACTGCCGGGCTTTAACCCCGCGGCAACCGTGCGTACAAGCCCGACCTCGCCTTTTTGCGCGAGCGCGTCTATATGCGGCTTGTCAGCGCACATCATCGGGGTTTTACCCCCCAAGGCGGGCACGGGATAGTCCGCCATACCGTCACATAATACCACTACATATTTCATTGGGAATGCCT
>JBJEPU010000028.1:0-3305 GCA_051881395.1 Candidatus Fimenecus sp. | reverse complement strand
CCTCGGGACCGCTGTGCACGGCATAATGCTTGGCACAAGCGGCGGTTTTGATATATTCGGGGTCGTCGCCCTGCAAGCCGCAGATAAACGCATTTCCGAGAAGCCCTGTTAAATAGGGGTCCTCGCCGTAGGTTTCCTGCCCACGCCCCCAGCGGGGGTCGCGGAAAATATTGATATTCGGCGACCACATGGTTAAGCCTTTATACCCGCCGTAATCGCCGTTTTGCTGGCTTTCGTTGAATTTCGCCCGTGCCTCTGTGGAAATGACCTCGGCAACGGTTTTAAGCATTTGTGCATCAAAAGAAGCCGCCATACAAATTGCCTGCGGGAACACCGTGGCAACCCCTGCCCGCGCCACGCCGTGCAGTGCCTCGTTCCACCAATTATAGGGCTTCACCGAAAGGCGGTCGATTCCCTTAGATTGGTGCATCAACTGGGAAACGAGCTCCGTTACGGAAAGCTTTTCCGCCATGGATTTTCCAACCGAAAAATGTGCTTTTTTATTCTGCGCCTCCATTGGGTTCCCCCCTTGACAATACAAAATATATGTTGTATAATTTCGGTAGTACCGTGCTCGTGCACGGAATTACTGAATTGATTATAACATTGTCTTATGAAAAAATCAAGGGTGGGAAACGAATGGCAATCACGGCAAAAGAAATTGCAACACTTGCAGGCGTCAGCCGCGGCACGGTGGACCGCGCCTTAAAGGGGCGCTCCGGCATTGCCGAGGAAACCAAGGAAAAGATTTTGGAAATTGCCAAAAAATATGAGTATAAGCCGAACATCATCGGCAAGGCGCTTGTGTATTCGGGCAAGCCCATACAAGTTTCCGTCCTTTTGAACAGCGTGGGCAATCCTTTCTTTGATGAAGTGAAACGGGGCATTTTTGCCGCAGAGGAAGCCTTTCAAAGCTACGGATTTCAGGTCGCCCTGTCGGAATTTAAGGGCTATTCTCACACCGCCCTTTTAGAACTTTTAAACGCCCTGCCCGAGGACACCGCGCAGGTCATTTTAACACCGATTTGCCACCCCGATGTGAAAGCAAAATTGCAGGAAATGCTTTCTCGTGGGGTGCGGATTGTGATGCTCTCCGCCGCGATTGAAAATTTGCCGGGCGCGGTTTATGTAGGCTGTGACTACCTAAAAAGCGGGCGCATTGCAGGGCGGCTGACGGGGCTTTTGTCCGCAGGGCACGCGAACCTATTTATTATGAACGGCAACGCACAGCACGCAGGTCACGCACAGCGCGTAGAGGGAATACGCGCGATTGTAGAAAATGAATATCCGAAAATCAGCCTTGTGGGTGTGGCGGAAAATGACGACGATGACGACGTTGCCTACCGTGTGATGAAAGACGCATTGAAAATGCACCCCGAAATTGATTTTGTGTATATCACCGCCGCGGGCGTCAACGGTACACTGCGCGCTATCCGTGAGCACAGCCGCGATGTGCGGGTTTGCACCTTTGACGACACTTCCGTCACCCGTGAGGCGCTCTGCCAAGGCAGTGTGCTTGCCACCATTTGCCAACAGCCCTTTGAGCAAGGCTACCAAGCGGTGAAAGTCTTGTTTGACAGTATTGTATTAAAAAATGCGGTGCAAACCGCCAATTATACGGAATTATTTGTGAAAGTAGACCAGTCTTTATGACAGGTCTGCTTTTGCGCTGTTTCGTGCTCGTGAACGGAGGAGAATATGCAATATTTTTCAGTAGCGCAATACGAGAAAAACGCAATAAAAGACTGTAAAAATCTGCCGTTTGCCGACACGCAAGATGCGGAAGGTTTTGCAGTAAACATCGAAAAGCGACCGTTCGGAAACGGCGGCGAACAAATCAAAGCGGTATGCACCGCGCAAAAGCCGTTTCAAAATACCGCCGTGCGGCTTGTGTGGAAAGAAACGGATTGGGACACGGCAAATTATGTATTCGCCCCCGCCGCGCTTTATAACGGCAACCGCTTTCATAGCATTAAAAAGCAATATCCGCCGATGTTAGACGAACAGGAGTCCGCAAAATACAAAGGGGAAGCCGTGATAACCGATGTGCCGAGACTTTCCAAAGACGGCAACGGCTGTGCGCAGTTAAGCGTCGGCGACTTATCGTTTCCCTGCTTCGGATATTTTAATGAAACACAGAAAACGGGATTTTTACTGTTTTTCAAGCAGGAAAACGAATGCGGTAATTTCGGCGTGACCGTAGAGGAAAACGCCGAAACCCATACGGCGGAATTTATCCTCTCCTCCCCTTGTATGCGATTGCCTTACAAATACGGTATGTGCACCACAGAGGAAAAATCCGACGACAAGGGCGCAAACCTTGCAAAAGGCGATACCGTTACTTTTACATTTACGGAATACCGTTTTGATTGTGAGAATATTCCCGCATTTTTAAAACAGTATTGGGCATACAGAGAAATGCAAGGCTTACCCCGCAATCACCCGCAGGGGGTACCGTGGCAATATGCGTTTCATTTAATTGAAGAAAAATACAACCGCCGCAACTGGGTGGAAGATTTGGGCTTTTACACTTCGTCGGAGGCAACTGCGGGCATTTGCCGCCAATGGCAGACAGGCTGGGTCGGCGGTGCAATAAACACATTGCCCGCATTGGTACTGGGCGCGGAAGAATCCAAAGAAAAAAGCCGCCGCACCCTTGACTTTGTGTTTACAAAGGTACAGCACGAAAGCGGATTTTTATACGGTATTTTCTGCGACGGCAGACCTTACGGCGACAATACGGACGCGGAAAACACGGATATTGTTTTAGTGCGCAAAAACACCGACGCACTGTATTACCTTGCAAAGCAGTTGTTTTTCTTACGCCAAAGCGGCGAAGAGATAAAGCCCCTTTGGCATGACGGGCTTTTGCACCTCACGAATGCATTTGTAAAATTTTATGAGCAGAACGGTGAAATCGGGCAGTTTATCGATATTGCCAAAAACAAGCCGTTTACCGCAGGGTCTGCAAGCGGCGGATTACTGCCCGCGGGGCTTGCGCTTTGCAGTGTGTATTTTGACAATCCGCTGTATTTGCAAACCGCCGAGGAAATCGGCGCGCAGTATTACAAAGATTTTATTGCGAAAGGCTTTTCCACAGGGGGACCGGGAGAAATTCTCTCCTGCCCCGACAGTGAATCTGCCTTTGCGCTTTTGGAAAGTTATGTGGTGCTATACCGCGCGACAAACGAGCCGCAATGGTTGGCTTTCGCCCAGGACACCGCCGCGCTGTGCGCAAGTTGGTGCGTGGGATATGACTATCATTATAAAGACGATACACAATTCGCGGAACGCGGTGTGGCGAC
>JBJEPU010000027.1:0-18420 GCA_051881395.1 Candidatus Fimenecus sp. | reverse complement strand
CATTTCGTGCGCGTTGTTGCGGGCTTCCACGCCCGCCCGATTGTCATTCTGAGCCGATAGGCGAAGAATCTCGTTTCGCACATTTTATACTTGGTGCTGTTTGAGATCCTTCGCTTCGCTCAGGATGACAAATACAAATCCAAATTTATAAATCCATTTTCTGTTGAATAATCTACAACAAAAAAAGAGCATCAGGTGATGCTCTTGTTTGTGGCAGCGGTAAAAGGATTCGACCGTCTGCTGCTGCTTACGCCTTGCATACTTTTCGCTCGGGACACCCAAACGCTTTGCGTTTCGGTACCGCCCTCGCGCTCCGTGCTAAAAACAGTCCACCGGACTGTTTTCTGAACGCACAGACCTTCACAGGTTCGAATCCTGTTGTTATACAAAAACAAAAAAGAGCATCAGGTGATGCTCTTTTTTTGTGGCAGAGAATTCAAAAGTGAATCCGAACATTTTTTAATTTTAGACAAGGAGAGCTTCAAAGCATTCTCCTTGTAGTTTAAGTAAAATATTGCGTCATCGTCATATAAAACCACTGCATTAACAAAGTAATTTATCAGTGCTTTGCGTTGATTGTGGTCAGTCAAATCTGCCACCTTTGACTTTTCAAAAAATTCCTTGTATTGCTCACGAGTGTATCTCGGTTTTGCAATTTGCTCCTTTGCGATTTCGATTTCAATATCTTTTTTCTTTCCCTCAAGCTCTTGTAAGCGTGTTTTGGTCGAGTCCGTTATAATGCCTTGCTCAATGGCACTAATCATATTCTTGATTTTCTTTTTAACCTTTGATAATTCCTGTTGCAATAGCTTCAATGTTGTGTTCTCCGACTCCTGCATTTTCATCAACGAATCAATAAGAGATTCAACATAATCATCATTGCTGAGCGTTGCGATGACTACATTCAAAACCGCATTTTCAATATCATCTTTCTTGACTGCTTTCTTGTCGCAACCACGACCTCGCTTTGCATCAATGCATTTGTAATAACGATATTTTGTTCCCTGATGATTAACACCGCTTTCACCAACCATAAATGATTTACATTTTCCGCAATACAGCTTGGTTGTTAGTATGTATTCGTCATCAGCCTTATACTTGGCAGCAGCGTGTTTGTTCTGCTCTAACTTGTGTTGCACTCGGTCAAACAAAGCCGTATCAATAATGGCAGGAATACCGCCGGGCTTTACAATATCTCTAAAAATGTACTCGCCGATATATCTCCTGTTAGAAAGAATTTTTGAGATAATATTTATAGTGAATCTTCCGCCACGAGAGTTGGTTGCACCCCTGTTGTTCAAGTCTTCTGCAATTTCTTTCATCGTCATACCGGAGTCATAATTCTTGAAAATCATACGAACATATGCCGCTGTTTCTTCGTCAACTTGAAAATGCCTTTCATCATCAATGTAATAGCCGAATGTAATCGGACCGCCGTTAAACTTGCATTTCATAGCATTCTCGGTTAAGCCACGAATAACCTTTTCCGAAAGGTCAGCCGAATAATATTCAGCCATACCCTCAAGTACAGATTCAAGAATGATACCCTCAGAGCCTTCGCTTATGTTTTCGTTTGCAGAAATGACCTTAACACCGTTCTTGCGAAGCTGTGCCTTGTAATGAGCCGAGTCATAACGATTACGGGCGAACCTGTCAAGCTTCCAAACAATGATAACATCAAACATATTCTTTGCAGAATCCTTAATCATTTTTTGAAACGCAGGACGCTTGTCGGTGGTAGCAGAAAAGGCTCGGTCAATATATGAATCTACGATTGTAATATCATTGCGTTTTGCAAAATCGTTACACTCACGCAACTGACCTTCAATAGACTCCTCACGCTGATTATCACTTGAGTATCGTGCATAAATCACACCATTCATATTCAATTTTACCTCCTGTGTTGTGTGTTATAACTCTAAACAACATAAGAGTCAAGTAGTAAAATTAAAGCAGTCCTGAAATCAGGACTGCTTTATTCATAGCTTTAATATCACTAGCCTAAAAGAAGTTCAACAGCAGAAACCAAAGCGTCTATGCTTGATCTTTTATGGGGATTTAAAGCTAATGTGGCTTCTTTTGGGATCGCATTTGCGACTGAAAGTTTCACCTTTTTTTCTATTGTTTTATCCCATAGTTTCCCCTGGGATTTGAAACAATCTGATAATCTATCAGACCATTTTTTGTTTCCTCTAAACTCAAAAACATTAATATCAACACCAAATTCATCAAAAATTACATCTTGATAGCTTTCTTTTCGATAGCAATCTTCTATTTCAGCATCTGGTGAACCATTACACACTGTATATGTAACATTCTTTACAGTTAACAATCCTTGTTCCTCAGCACTTATTCCTGCTTTTCTTCCTGCATCATCATTATCTAATAAGACATGATATTTGCATTGTATATTTCTGTAATAAGTTAACTTATAAGGCAGATTACCTGCTCCTCCTATATAATCAATAATAAGCGATCCGTTTTGAATAGCAGACTTTATTTTATCGCTCATATTTGGAAGTATTTTTTCCAATACTATTTTGTCATCTTCACCTTCAACTATTAAAACATGCTCTGCATTTAATAAATTATCAGAAACCTGTATTCCTAACACATCTCGAATCTCTTTTATTTTTTTTACTTGTGTTGCTTTTCCTTCGTTAACAATAATGTTTTCATTTAAATTTACACGATTAACAAAAAGAGGACTATGTGTTGTTAATACAACCTGATGGGATTCTGCTAAAATCATAATAGTATCATATAATTGGCGAGCACTTTCAGGATGCAAATGGGATTCGGGTTCTTCTATTGCTAATACAGATACTCTGTCAGATTTTGCTGGAATATTTAGCATAGCAAGTGCTGTTAGGCTTTTAATACCATCACCTTTCTGTTGTATAGGCGTAGGAGTTCCATCATCGATTATTATTTCTGTGTTACTTCGCAAAGAGGCTCTGCGTCTTTCGTTATGCATGTGTATTTCAATACCTTTAACAGTAGGCAAAAAGTTTTGTAATGGTTTAAAGATTTGACTAGATATATCATCTAATACTTTCTGTTGTAATTCTTCAATTTTTTTCGTTGCGTTAATATACTCAGGATTATCATCTAGTGAAGTTAATGATTTTTCTATAAGTGATTGTATAACTTTTAAAGCATCGTTTTCTGTACGGATAGCGGGAATAAAATTAAAATCAATCCTGTGACAAACATATTCAATGATTTTCTTCTTATTATCCACATCCGAAAACGCAGGAGTTCCTCGTTTGGGAATATCGACTTTTGCTGTTAATCCATTTGTAGTTACTCTTACAGGAACGCAACCGCTAAGTCGTATACCAGTCATTGCTCTAATTGTAGCGATATCTTTTTCGTCAAGTTCAAAATTTAAATCAATTGATGAAACACCATTTGGTTTACGTTCTTGCAAAGATACAGGATAATCTTTTTCCCATGAATAATTATTTTTCAAATATCTTTGTACAGACACTTGAGTTGGCCTAGGATCATTACAGTATAATTTCATAATATCCATAGCTAATGTAAGTGCCCGAAGTATATTGGATTTTCCCTCGTTGTTTTTTCCCACAAGCACAGTCATATTATTTGTTTTTATTTTTCGTGCGGTTGTAATGCTTCTATAGTTATTTACCGAAAAATCTGATAATCTCATATTATTTTTCCTTACTTCATCGTAAACATTTCTTAAAACTTTACTCAACATATTCATGTTTGTTTTGAGTATAGTTCTTTGAATTGTATTGTCGTGTTTTTCTTCCTTACTATCAGTTATTGCGTTAGCATTTGTATAATAAACAGTTAAATACTAACACCACTTTCTTTAAAAGTAATAGTTTTATTATCTAAATCAATTTGATATTTAATACCTAATGGTAATAATCCTGTTGGAGATGCATGACCAATATTAACATTGTAAATTATTCCTAAATGTTCGCAACCAAATTCTTTAATGATTTTCTTGAAAACATCTTTGTATTCCTCATAATACATCTCATCTTGAGGCTTGCCGACAATGATCCCCTTAATTGATTTTAATATACCTTGTGCTCCTAAATTTCTTAAATAATACAGAACATAATCTGGCTTTGGCTTTTCTTCACTTGTTTCAATCAGTAAAATCTTGTCTTTCCATTCATCTAATTTAGGCCAGATTTCTGTGCCGATAATCATTGGAAACACATCAAGACAACCGCCGATTAGTTCTCCGGTAATAACACCCGAACCGTTTATAATTTCATATCCGTGCTTTTCTTTACGCAATTTTTTTGAACGATTTTTATTCTTCTCTTTCCAATCCACAAAATCATTCGACCAATAATTGCTGGACTTCACTTCGTAATTCGTTGTGTCTTTGAATAAAATGTTTTCTACAGCCTCTTTAGTATAATCAAACATTTTAACATATTCGCCAAATTCGCACATAATCGACGGTCCATAATAAGAGACTAATCCAGCCTTTCTCATCATAAAATGACTTACTGTTGTATCTGAATATCCCATAAAAATTTTAGGATTGTTTTTTATTACATCATAATCTATGTAAGGTATTAATCTTATTGAGTCACTTCCACCGATAGCACAAAATATACCTTTTACTGATTCATCTTTAAAAGCATCCATTAAATCTTTTACTCTAAGTTCAGGATGGTTATATACAAATTCGCTGCCTTTAAGTGCATTTGGCATAGTAACAACATTTAGCCCGAAATCTTTTTCCAATCTTTCTTTTGCAATATAGTACTTATGGATTAGCTTTTCATCTCCTAATCCTCCCCAAGACAAACTAACAATTGCAATTTTATCTCCTTTTTTCAGTGCGTTAGGCTTTATCATTTTCCTCATCTCCTTTGCAAACTCGTCATCATCAATAGACTATGAAATAATATTTTTCACAATCAATCTTCAATACGACATTCAAAATGATATGTACTTAGAATACTTTTTGATTGCTTCATTTGAATTATATGGATCAGTTATTTCTTCTTCAAATTTAAATCCGCATTTTTCAATTACCTTACAAGAGCCTATGTTAGAACTGTGTGCTCCAACTAAAACTCTTTGAATATGATGATTCTTTGCTTCTTTCAATAACAAGTTTAATGTTTCAGTTGCATAACCCTTTCTTCTTTCTGACGGTCTTATGCCATATCCAACATGACCCCAAGTGTTCATACCTTCAATTGTTAAATAATGTCTCAAACTCGCGGCACCAACTAATTTATTATTCTCATCAACTACAAAATAGGACGTTGTTGAACAATATTTCTCATCTAATCTTCCGTGTTCACAATCATCCAAGTGCTTTACAAATTTTGCAAATTCTTCTATTGTTGGAACAGGCTTATCTAAAAACCACGGTGCAATTTGGGTGTCACTCTCAACCCATTCTTTCATCATTTCATTGTATTCTTCATAATATGTTAAGTCAGGTTTTACCAAATACAATTTCACTTTTATTTCTCCTTTTATTGAAAATCTGTTAATGCTTTTTAAGTTCGGTATCCGTTTTAATCCACCAAGCTAATTATTATCTCACTGCAATATAATTCAATAAAACAATAATAACACAAATTCATATTATTTCCAAGTACAATAATGATAGATAGGGTGCATTTGATGTGCCCACCGGGAGCATTAGACTGCACACAAACAATAGGAATCCCTTTCTAAAAAAATTAGGTTACCCCTGGTATGACAATTTATATAATAACAATAAGAAAAGGCTTTTTTGAAAATTTTTCTCATTTTGGAATAAGTAATCGAGTTGATAATAAATCTCGTTTGTAGACGATTTGTGAGCGTCTTTTGGGAAGATAATGAGAACACGATAATTAAGAAAAACTACCCTAAATAGCCATTATTTACAAGGTCGATAAATATGCAGGATAAAAGAGTATCCCGCAATGAAGCGGGATACTCAGGTAAACGCCGACCGGCAGTGCCGTTCGGGGATTTTTAACAGTATTCCGTTTTTGAAAGTGCTGTTCTAACTCTGCTCCAAATTACAACAAAAAACAAAAATTCTCAATGATTTAGAGAAAAATTGAGTATTCCAATTTTGCACTTGACCTTTCTCAGCTTTAGCTGAGACAAGCAGAGCGTTCGGCGTTCCGCCGAACACCTTTATTACGGGCAGAAGCCCAAACCCACTTTTCCGCTTTGAAAATATTGTAGTTGACTTTGAATATCCTTTGCGGTATTGTATGGTTGCCAAAAGGCAAAACAATATAAATCGAAAGGATAAACACAATGAAAAATACAATTAAAATAAGTAATGAAATACTAAACTAAAGAAAGGATGAAACGGAAAACTAATAATTAACGAAAGAATGTTGCCACATGGCAACAAAGAAAATACTCGAATTTGAAAACATACCAATCGACAACAACGACTTTTTCATAAAGAATGTACCGAAGGATATAGTAGATGCGATGGCAGAATTTATATATCCATCAATACAAAAATACTTCGAAGGACAAAAGAATAAAGACTAACAAAAATGGCAGGCAGCACCACGCTACCTGCCTAAACTATTTCCTAATCGGTAAATGAAAAAGAAACCCGAATGTATCATCTATAATGGTGAAGTTCGGATTTCTCTTCATTGGCAGCGGTAAAAGGATTCGAACCTCTACATACGGAGTCAGAGTCCGCTGTGCTACCATTACACAATACCGCTATGTGGAATTTGCAAGTGGTATTATACAATGCCGCGCGCACAATGTCAAGCCTTTTTTGCACAAAAAATCGCTTCCTGCGGCGGGAGAAAATGCTCCGAATGCAGGCACCTTGCGGCGGGGGCAAGCCCCCGCCCTACCGATAAACCAATTTGCATTGTGAAAAATTTACGGGGCGTCGAGTCGCCGCACCCTACGCACAAATGTAATGCGTTCGCCCGCGTTTGATTGTTACACTTTACTGCGCCAACAGAAAATTGCGCTCATTTTCAAAAATCAACAGCACGCCGACTGCCGCCGTCAGCAAAAGCAACAGGCAAACTGCAACAAAAACCGCATACTGCACGCCCGCCTTGTTTTTAGAGAACAGCGTTTGCAAATCCAGTAAAATCACACCCGAAAATACTGCCGCGACCGTCGCTAAATCGGCAAGATACCGCACGCAGACGCCGGCAAAGCAGGTGTCAAAATAGGCAAGCATTAAGCAACTGATTGCTGCAAGCGTAAAGGTAACGGGCTTTACAAAAGATTTCTTTTTGCCGTATGTTGCGGGGCAAAGCGCAAGTGATGCGAGCGACGGCATCGAAAACGCGCCGAGCATACGGGCGGTATAGACATACGGCGCGTTGTTCGGGACCGATTCAAAGGTCAGCTGAATACACGGAAATGCATTTTTTAACTGCGGGAACTGGAAAAAATAGTGATACAGTGCGGGCAAAACCAGCGTCCCCAAAAAGCGGTATTGCGACACATCGCAGACGGTAAGCTGATAGGTTGCGCCGAATTCCAGCACCGAGCCAAACCGCGCGAAATTGTACCACATCACGCCTGCCGCACCGAGGGCAGTCGGTACCGCAAAGGAAAACAGCTTTACACACCTTTGCAACCGTGTGCCCTCCTTTCCGAAAAAGATGCACAGAAATATCGGCACAACGAGGAGCGCATACAGCGCCAAATTCGGGCGGGAAAGCACCGTCAACACCAAATTCAGCGCTGAAAGCAGTAAAAACAGGACCGATTTCCCCGTTTTCGGCTGTTTGTAGGCGCAAAAAGCGAACAGCAAAAAGAGCGCCAAATGGGTTATGCCGCTTTGCACCGCAATATAATACATATCCGCCGACGACTGCACCATATAAAGTAGACTGCCTGACACGGCGGCAAAAATTGAAAGCACCAGCGCGCAAAAATTGCAGTCGGGCACAAACAACCGCACAAGCCGTAAAACAAGCATCGCTATGGCAACGACACCGACCACTGCGAGCAAAAAGCACACGGTCTGCGGCGCGGGAAGCGCCCCCGTCAGCGCATAATACGGCAAATACACGGTCAAAATCGGCGCAATGCCGAAGTAGGAATAATACTTGCCGTCGAACAACGCCCTATCCCACGGATACCACGCGCCCGTTTCGGCACGCGCGGCGGGATCATATGGATTTTCGAGCGCCAAAATCCGCTCGTCGGGGGCAAAATCCAAATAAAGCTGTCCTTTTAAAAAGGCGTCGAACTGCTGTTCATAGCCGTTTTGATTTTCCAAAAGTCCTGTAAACGGATAAACAATATTTTCGTGCGGCAAGCTGCAAAAAATATAAATTGTCGGCAAAAGGCACAGCGCAACCGCCGCACAAAGCAAAATACGCTGTGTGCGGCTTAGCGGGTTATAGGTAATTTTGTAAAGTCGCAAGGGGTACGCGGCTACCAAAACCAACAGTATCGCCGCCCCAAAGCTGACAGCAAGTGAAAGTCCCATGTTACTCTCTGAACTCCGCAATTTCCGCGGTCGGTTTGCGCTTTTTCTCACGCAAGGTGTCCTCTGCGGCGGCATAGCCCGTGGCAAGCACCAACCGCACGCGCTTTTCGGGCGAAATGCCCAAAGCATTTTTGAGTTTTTCCTCATTCAGCCACCCCAAAATACAGGTGGAAAGCCCCATATCCGTTGCGGCGAGGCAATAGTGCGCCGTGGCAATGCCCATATCAATTTGGGCGAATGCCTGGCTGTGAAATTTTTCGGCAACCGCCGGTTTCAACTCGGCGTGCTCCTCCACAAGCACCGCAAACGCGGGGCAGTTATCGGTAAACTTGTTTCTGCCCGCCTCCTGCACACATTCGCGCACAAGTTTCGCCGTCTCGCCGGTTGCCATAATCAGCTTCCACGGTTGGGCGTTGCACGCCGAGGGGCTCAGGCGAAAGGCTTCTACCAATTTTTCGAGTTTTTCGCGCTCGACGCTCTCGCCGTTAAAGTTGCGGCAGCTTTGGCGGCGCGTCATCAAATCCATAAAGTTTTCCATAAAAACATCTTCCTTACGCAATTTGTTAGTTCCATTATAAGATAAGTTTCCAAATCCTGCAAGAATAGATTGCGATTTTGCGGGAAATATGCTAAACTGAAAGTGGATTCTTTTAAGAAGGTGAGCGTATGTGCAATACAGCACAATCGGCAGATTTGTCCATGATGACAGAGCTGTACGAATTTACATTGGCGGACGGGTATTTTTCGGCAGGGATGCAGGACACCGTTGCGTGCTTTGACCTGTTTTTCCGCCGCGTGCCCGACGGCGGCGGTTTTGCCGTAATGGCGGGGCTCGAACAAGTCATCTCGTATTTAAAAAATCTGCACTTTACCGAAGGCGATTTAGCCTTTTTGCGGGAAAAGGGCATTTCCGAGCCCTTTTTAAATTATTTGCGGGATTTCAAATTTGCCTGTGACGTTTGGGCAATCCCCGAAGGAACGCCGATTTTCCCAAATGAGCCGATTGTGAAGGTGCGCGGGCCCGTGGTGCAGGCGCAAATGATTGAAACCATGCTGTTGTTATGCATCAACCAGCAAAGCCTAATTGCCACCAAAGCCAACCGCTTGGTGCGTGCGGCGCACGGCACGGCGGTAGCGGAATTCGGCGCACGGCGCGCACAGGGCACGAATGTAGCGGTCTGCGGCGCACGCGCGGCGTATATCGGCGGGTGCGTAGCGACCTCGGGCGTAGAAGCGGCGCGGGATTTCGGCATTCCGACTTTGCAAACGATGATTCACAGTTGGGTGCAGATGTTTGACTCGGAATACGAGGCGTTTTGCGCGTATGCGCGCGCCTACCCCGATGACTGCACCTTTGTGGTAGACACTTACGACACTCTGCGTTCAGGCGTGCCAAATGCCATTCGCGCGTTTAACGATGTGCTTTTGCCGTTGGGCAAGCGTCCGAAAAGCGTACGTATCGACTCGGGCGACATCACCTATCTTTCCAAACGGGTGCGCAAAATGCTCGATGAAGCGGGCTACCCCGACTGCGACATTATGGCATCGAACTCGCTCGATGAGCACATCATCAGCGATATGCTCTCGCAAGGGGCAAAGGTGGATTGCTTTATTGTCGGCGAACGGCTGATTACCTCCGCCTCTACGCCGCTGTTCAGCGGGGTTTACAAGCTCTGCGCCGTGGAAAAGGACGGGCGGATTATTCCGAAAATCAACCTTTCCGAGAATGTAAAGAAAATCACCATTCCCTCTTCAAAATTGGTATACCGTCTGTTTGATATGGACTCGGGCAAGGCGATTGCCGATGTGCTGACCACCGACAGCGAGGAAATCGACGACACCAAGCCCTACGAGTTGTTTGACCCCGATTTCACCTGGAAGCGCAAGGAAATCGAAAACTATGTGGCGCGTCCGTTGCTTGTCAAAATTTTCGACAAGGGCGAATGTGTTTACACCTCTCCCGCGCTCTCGGAAATCCGCGACTACTGCGCCGAGCAGATTGATTCACTTTGGGACGAGGTCAAACGCTTTGAAAATCCGCACAAATATTATGTAGACCTTTCCGAAAAGCTGTGGGAAATCCGCAAGCTGTTAATCGAAGAATACAAAGGAGTACGCAAATGAACATTTGGCATGACATCCGCCCCGAACGCATTACGCGTTCCTCTTTTGACGCGGTCATTGAAATCAGCAAGGGCAGTAAAATGAAATACGAGCTCGACAAAGAAACGGGTATGCTCTGCCTTGACCGCGTATTGCACACCTCCACGCACTACCCCGCAAACTACGGGTTTATTCCGCGCACCTACGCGCTCGACAACGACCCGTTGGATGTGTTGGTGCTGTGCTCGGAAAAAATCGAACCGATGGCGCTTGTGAAATGCTACCCCATCGGCGTGATTACGATGATGGACAACGGCGCGCCCGATGACAAAATTATCGCCATTCCCAAAGGCGACCCGACCTATAACGGATATTCGGACATTTCGCAGTTACCGCGCCATGTGTTTGATGAAATGACGCACTTTTTCACGGTTTACAAAATGCTCGAAAACAAAAAGACCGTCATTGACGAGGCAAAAGGGGTGCTGACGGCAGTCGAAATTATTGAAGACGCCATCCACCGCTACAACGAAACCTTCGGGAAATAAAAAGGCGACAGGCTTTTAGGGGGACTTATGAACAACAAGGCAGTTAAAGTATTTTTATCGGTCATTTTGGCATTGGTCGTGGTGATAGGCGGCGTTGCCATCGGGTTGACGCTCAAAAACGGCAGACAGGAAATCAAGCCCGTCGCGGCGCCCGTATTCGGGAAAGCCGACAAGGACGAGGACACGCCGAGTGAAGTGCCGACCGAAGCACCGACCGAAACGAAAGCACCCGTCACGCTCCGAATGCTGTCGGTCGGGGACAATTTAATCCACGACGGTATTTACGAGCAGGCAAAAAAGCGCGCGGGCGGCAACGGCTACGATTTTTCCTTTTGCTACGCGCGTGTGAAGGACACGATTGCGGCGGCGGATGTGGCAACCATCAACCAAGAAACGATTGTGGCAAAAAGCTACGAGCCGTCGGGCTATCCGCTGTTTAACAGCCCGCAAGAGCTGGGGCAGGCAGTTGTGGATACAGGCTTTGATGTCGTCAATTTGGCGAACAACCATATGCTGGACAAAACCTCGAAAGGCCTTGCGGAAGCGATTGATTTTTGGGACGCCACAGGGCTTGCGCGCACGGGCGCGTACAAGGATACACAGGATTTGGAATCTGTGGAATACATTGAGAAAAACGGCTTGAAAATCGGACTTATCGGCATTACGCAGTACACAAACGGGCTCACGCTCCCGAGCGACAGCCCCTTAAAATACATACTGACAAGCGACGAGGCAACAATTGAACGCAAAATCAAGGCGGCAAAAGCGCAATGCGATGTGGTGCTTGTCAATGTGCATTGGGGCAGTGAGTACACCACCACCCCCGCGCAAGAACAGCGTAACCTCGCCAAAAAAATGGCGGATTGGGGCGCGAATGTCATCATCGGGCATCACCCGCATGTGTTACAGCCCGTGGAATGGATAGAGAACAGCGATGGCACACGCACGCTGGTTGCCTATTCACTCGGGAATTTCATTTCTCAGCAAAACACCGCCGCGCGTGTGATAGGCGGTATGCTCCATTATGACATTACCAAAGATTTTGAAACCGGCAAGGTCACCGTCAGCAATGTGCGGTTTGAAACGATTGTCACGCACTATGTTTCGGGAAGTCACGATGTGCAGGTTTATCCGCTGTCTGCGTATTCCGACACACTCGCCAAAAAGCAAGCCGCGCGGATTAAGCAGTCGGATTTCAGCGTTGCCTATATCGAGAATTTCGTGAAAGAGGTCATTCCCGAAGAATTTTTATCGGCATAAATCCATAAAAATTTTATAAAACTTTTCGCGCCTGCCCATACTATTGGTAGGCGCTTTTTCTTTGCATACAGACATTTTTTCGTGCGGTACATAACAAGTAAAGGAAGATGTCTGTGCAATACAACAAGGTGGAAATCTGCGGGGTAAACACATCCAAATTGCAGGTGCTCAAAGAGTCGGAAAAAATCGAACTGCTCAAAAAAATGCACGACGGCGACCGTTCGGCGCGCGAAAAACTCATCAACGGCAATTTGCGGCTGGTGCTGTCGGTTATTCAGCGGTTTCAAAACCGCGGCGAGCACCCCGACGATTTGTTTCAGGTGGGCGTTATCGGGCTGATGAAAGCCATAGACAATTTCGATATTTCGCAAAATGTCCGTTTTTCAACCTATGCCGTGCCGATGATTATTGGTGAGGTGCGCCGCTATTTGCGTGACAACAACGCGTTACGCGTCAGCCGTTCGATGCGCGACACCGCTTACCACGCCATGCAGGCAAAGGAAAAACTGCAAACGAAGCTCAACCGCGACCCGACGATTGAGGAAATCGCCAAAGAGCTCGACCGCCCCGTTTGTGATGTGGTGATTGCCTTAGAGGCGATTGTCGAGCCGGTTTCGCTGTATGAGCCCGTGTATGCCGACGGCGGCGAGCCGATTTATGTGATGGACCAGGTCGGCTCTCCCGAAACCGACAGCGATTGGCTGGACGAAATCGTGATGAAAGAAACGATTAAAGCCCTTTCTCCGCGCGAAAAGAAAATTTTGTCCCTACGGTTTATGCAGGGCAAAACGCAAACCGAGGTTGCCGACGAAATCGGCATTTCGCAAGCACAGGTCAGCCGCCTGGAAAAAGGCGCATTAAAACGCATTAAAGGGCAAGGGTAGTGAAAAAAGCGGCACAAATCAAATAAATCGGTTTGTGCCGCTTTCGCTTTATTTTTTTTGATTTTCAGATAACGCCTTTGCCCTCAAATACGCTGTGATGCAGATGAGCAACCCCACCACACCGACTGCCAAGCCAACAATGCAACCATAACCGTCTACACAAGCCAAAATCACGCCAAACAATAATACGGCAATTCCGATTAGACTTTGCAATAATGGTAACATCTTATTTTCCATTATACTGTACCCTCCTTATCGCGAAAAATAAAAGTTCTTTGTTTTAGCTACCGACTCCGCCTTGACTACTTGCGGATAAGGTAGTCAATTCTTTAAAGCAAGTCCACGCATTTGCCGAACTTGCCCGCATAAAGCACTGCGCATAAAAGGTATCCTCAACATAATTAATTTTATTATAGCAAAATCACTCTGTAAAATCCACACAAAATTGTGACAAACGTCTCTTTTTTTACAGTCAAACATTTTAGTCAGGCATTTCGCAAGCACAGGTCAGCCGCCTGGAAAAAGGCGCATTAAAACGCATTAAAGGGCAATAAAAAAGCCCTTCTCAAAAAATCTCTATTCAATCTGCCAAAATCAGCAAGGTGCCGTTTGTGGACTTTGCTGATTTTTTTCGTTTCTATTGACTTTTTGCGCAGTTGGTTGTATGGTTAGTTATAGAAGTAACTAACCTATTTCTTTTTGTGCCGGAAAACGCACAGAAAAACTGACAGAAAGGAGGTCGATGCTGTGCTGTTTCATTTTTCAGGCGATAAGCCCATTTACCTGCAAATTGCCGAGCAGTTGGAGGACGCGATTTTTACGGGGGTATACCCTGAGGAAACGCAAATCCCCTCCACCACCGAAATTGCCGCAACCGAGCGCATCAATCCCGCCACGGTGTTAAAGGGCGTCAATCTTTTGGTAGAGCAATCCCTGCTTTACAAAAAGCGCGGCATCGGTATGTTTGTCAAGGCGGGCGCAACCGAACAAATTCGGGAAAAGCGCCAACGGGAATTTGCAAATCAATTCATTACACCGCTCTTGAAAGAAGCGGAAAAATTAGGGATTTCCGACGCGGAAATCTGCAAATTGATTGAAAAGGGGTATAAATATGAGTCTTGAAATTCAACACTTAAACAAATTCTACGGCAAAACACAGGCGTTAAACGATGTCACTGTCACCTTTGAATCGGAGAAAATCTACGGTCTGTTGGGGCGCAACGGCGCGGGCAAAACCACGCTGTTAAACCTGATTGCCAACCGTATTTTCACGCCGTACGGCAATATTTTGTTGGACGGCGAAGAAATCGAGGAAAACGACAAAGCGCTTTCCAAGCTGTTTCTGGTCAACAGCGACAACCTCTACCCGAAGCATATGACGGTGGAAAAAGCGTTTCGGCTGACCAAGAGCTTTTACAAGGAATTTGACCTCGACAAAGCATATGATTTTGCAAAGCAGTTCGCACTCAACACCTCGGCACATATCGGCGCGCTTTCGACAGGCTATCAAACCATTTTCAAGGATATTTTGGCGCTCAGTATGGATTTGCCGTATATCTTTATGGACGAACCCGCTTTGGGGTTGGATGCCAACCACCGCGAACTGTTATACCGCCTTTTGGTGACGGAATACGCTGAAAAACCGCGCACCTATGTGCTTTCCACGCACTTAATCGACGAAATCGCCACCGTCATTGAAAATGTGGTGATTTTAGACGAGGGCAAAATTTTGGCAGACGAAACCTGCGAAGCGTTACTTTCGCGCGGGTACACCGCAACGGGTCCGAAAGCGCAGATTGAAGCGTTTGCCGCTGATAAAACCGTGATTGGGCAGACGCAACTCGGCGCGTTTGAATCGGTCAACATATTAGACGAAAACACGCGCACATCTTCCATACCCGAAGGGATTGAAATTACACCGCTCGACTTGCAAAAACTGTTTGTGGCAATGACAGGCGGCACGGGAGCGGAAAAATGAAACGGGAACAGGTGATTTGGTTTCGGGCAAAGCCGCTTCTGCTGTACTTTGGCATCACCTTTTTGCTGACGGCGCTGTTTCGGCTTTTACCGATAAACTATTACATTTTGCTTTGCGGTGCGCCGCTGTTTTTCCTATACGGTGTGCTGTCGTTTCGGCGGCAAACCGATTTGTATTTGCAATTCGGCGTGTCACGCATGCGGCAAATCGGCAGTATTTTCGCGCTTGTACCGATTTGCGTACTGTCGGGTGTTTTGTGTGCGTTGCTACCGCTTCTCTATGAACGCGTTTTGCCGAATTCCGAAGTGTTTTACAGCGGTTTTTCGCTTTTCTCCTTTTACATTGCGTTCCCCGAACAGCAGGCAGTTTGGTGGGTCGCGGCACATTTCAGCTTACAAAATATTCTGGCGCTGTTTGCAGGGTGTTTTCTCGGTGTACTTTTGTATGTGCGCCCGAAAGACAACCGCGTGACCGCGGTCATTGCAAGCGGCATCGGGCTTGTGCTGTGCGGCTGGGCGGCAGTCGCATATCGATATGCTGCAACCTATTATTTTCACGCCTATGCGAAAATGATGCCGCACAGCGATACGGAATTGTTTTTGCAGGGATTTATCCGCAATATTCTGCTGGGTATGTGCGACGGCGACGGCATTATATTGGGCTTGATAACGCTTCTTTTGTGGAGCTCGCTGTTTGCGGCGGGGACTTGTTTGTTCCTGCGCAAGCTGTCGCAACGGTAAGGGGGGAAACACGAATGCGAAAAATCACTTGGATTTTACCGGTTTTGAGTATGTGCTTGGCGCTTCTGATTAGCCTCGGCGCACTATGCAGCTTTTCGCCGACACTGGTCAATGTGCTTTCGTGCGATATTGAAACTGCGGCAAAAACCGACGACACCACCTATACTTGGGCACAAAATGAAACCGCGCACGACCTGCTTTTGTGGCAGGCAAAGCATACCGTAAGCCCCGGCTACCGTGCGGCTTGCTTGCAATATTTGATAAATACGTATTATCATCCGGAAGCAAATTGGAGCCGCACACACGATGCCGAAATCGGTGAAACGGTATACCAAGCCTATTTACAAGCATTGGAAGATTGTGTGCAAAGCGAAAAACGGGAAGACCATATTACACGCGGACCCAATCGCGAATTTTACCTTTTGAATTCGGACGGAATTGATAAAGAGTATACCGATTACGGCTTTCTGCCACCGAAAACAGGTGATGTTGCCGACAGAGCGTACACTTATTTTTACAGCACGGATTTGCAATATGCCGCATATGTCTATTTGCACATCGACAAAGCGCGCGGCAAGGAAATGTATCTTACTTACGCACAAAATACAACCGACCACTATTTCTGTGACGAATTCATGCGCTCGATATTACAAGACAAAAACGCCAATGCAGAGGACTTGGATTGGGCAAAGACACAGGCAAATGCCGCCGCTAACGCGCTTTCGGCGGAATATCAGGTTTTTGTGGATTTACAGGAAGAATGCATAGCGCTGTATAACCGCTTGTATGACGCAGGGGAAACTCCAAGGCACAATACACAATACCTTACGCTGTACAAGCAGGCGTTCAAAATGATGCCGCATACCAATACGGAGTATGAAGCTAAATGCAAAACCTTGCGGAATTTGGCAGATGCATAGGCTTGCGGTTTGATGTAAGGAGGATCATTATGAAATACAAAGCAACCGTCCGTTATTATTACAGGCGCGCACTTTTGCCGCTTTGCATTTGCACAGCGGTGTTTGCGTTTTTCACCTGGCTGACCGCAAGAGATAACACCATTCAATCTGCCACGGCATTCGGCTTTAACGGCAGATTTTTCTGGTGCGCGTATATGTTTTTTGCCTACAAAGGCTTTGAAAATCTGTTTGACCAACAAAGCGTTTCCCGAAAAACACGGTTTCGTGCGCTCGTAGGATTTTTGCCGTTTTCAGGTTTAGTCGCGGCAGTCAACTTACTGCTCTGCTACGGGGGCATACTGCTTTACAACCATTATGGTCAAACGCAGATATTGCAAAACAGCAATGCCGTCTATTGGAAATACTGCCTGATTTCCGACACAGAAATCCCGTGGCATTTGTTTTTGGGGCTGACGGGGATTTCGGGAAACGGCAGTACGGGCGCCCTGCTTGCACTCGGTATTCTTCTGTGCGCGCTTTCCGTCATGCGCGGGATGCTGTTCGGCGTGTTGCTTGCGCGCTTGTTCCATAAACTGCCGCGACGCATCGCCTTTTTGCTCGGCATCGGCGGCACGGCGATTTTTGCCGGCGTATGCATTTTAATCAACTTGCAAAGCACCGCGACCAACACATATTTTTGCGGTCTTGCGGCAGGTTCGTTCCTCTTTGGCAACGGCGGCGCAAATGCAACGCTGTCGGTACTGTTTGCCGATGCCTATATGCTGTGTCTGTACCTGATTCTCTTGCGGCTGACAGACGGCACGGTACATAGACAAAAGCCGCTCTTCCGCAAACAAATTACACGCACGGCAATCGGGTTCGCGCTGATTTTGGTGCTCGGTGTTTGTAATGTGCTTTTGTGCACGCCCACACTTGTCAATGCATTGGAACGCACGAAAACATTGCGCACTGACAACGTAGGAAAGCCTTTTGCAGAATACACTTACGCGCCGAACGAACGGGCGTTTCAGCTTATCAACCTGCAAACGAAATTCGCATTGCCCGCCTACCGTATTTCGTGCCTTTCGGCGCTTGCGCAGAATTATTATGTAGACGGCACGCTCGAATGCCTATCCTATGCGGACGGTGCGGCTGTTTTTGACGAACTTTTACAGACCTTTGATGACAGAAGAGTTGACCAATTAACGGTTGATTTTTCGCTGTTGTACCCCACGGCGGACACTTTTGCGGCCGTGGAAAACGCCAATGACCCGTATACGAAAAAAACCGAGGTCTTGGCAGACGCCTGTTTGTTTTTTTCAAGCCACGGGGAACCCGCGCGTGCAAAACGCGCATATGAAGCCGTTGTTCGACCGGAAGATTTTTGGAGCACCCACGATATTTTCATGTGTGAAGCGGTACTCAACTGCATTACGCTGTATTCCGACAACGAGCAAGACCGCTTGTGGGCGGCAGAACAATTCGACGCACTCGCGGACCGTGTGCAAGCATTCCAATACAGTGAAACAGAAACGGATATACTTGCAAGACTGCGCCAA
>JBJEPU010000026.1:0-3337 GCA_051881395.1 Candidatus Fimenecus sp. | reverse complement strand
GTGAGGAGAACCCGTATGCAGACGAATGCGAACAAAAACGCCGTGCAAATGCTCGCTGTAAAGCCCACCCCGTTTATTACAAGCGACGGCTTTCAAAAAGTGACTGTAACGCTTACAAGCAAGCGAAAATATATACAACTTTGGGGTAAAATTACCGTCGCGGCGCATACACCGTACACGGTGTCTTTCGGCAAAATTCCGCGCGGGAAATCCGAACACAGCATTTTGGTGCCGGACACCAACGGGGATTTGCGTCCCGGGGACACCACTGCGCTGAAAATCGAGCTTTACAATAACGAAGCCCTTGACGGCACACCGTTGACGGTTTACGAAAATTCAAATTGGGCAAGAACGCGCCACTGGCAGTTTTATCTTTCTCAAATGATGCACACGGATTTGGGCTATACGGATTATCAGGAAACGCTTCGTCCCCTGTTCACAAGCTATTTAAATACGGCAAAAGGATATATAAAGGACTCGGAAAGCAGAGATTACGAGCCGGAAAAATACAAATTTGCCGTGGAATCCTCGTGGGCAGTGACTGCCGCCTATATGCAGCAGCAGAACGCCGAGGAATTGGAAGAATTGGCGGATTTGATAAAACAAGGCAAGGTAATGGTCGGCGCAGGAAAATACAACTGCACCATGGAATGTTTCGGTACAGAAGAAACCGCCCGCGCGGCATACCATTCCAAGCGGATTGTGCCCGACCGCTTGCACGCACCGAGTTCCAACACTTTGCGTATGTTTGACAACCCGGCTGTGTCCAAAAGTTATGTGGATATTGCAAATTCGGCGGGTATCAAATATGCCATTCACTCGATGAACCCCGACCGTTCCCCGTATCACAAGGAAAAGTTATACGATATATTCTATATGACGGGATTTAATCCCGAAAACAAACTGTTGATTTTTAACGGCAAAAGCTACGGTGACAATTACGGCTTTTGCGGCAATTATGAAAATCCCAAAAAAGGCGACGCCAAAATGGCGGCGGAAACTTTGCTCGGTTTAATTGAAACCTTGGAAGCAAAGACGGGCAGGACTGCCTACCCTTACGATAAATTCCCTTTGCCGCTGATTCCCTTTGGCGACAACAAGCCGCCGCTGGACACACAGATCAAAATTGCCAACGAGGTAAATGCGAATTGGCAGGCACAAGGGTTTGTTTACCCGAAAGTGATTGCCGCATTCCCCGAGCAATTTTTTGCCGATGTGGAAAAAGAATACGGTGCGCTTATCCCCGTAGAAAACGGCACGGAGGAAAACTGGTGGAATGACGGTTGGGGCACAACTGCGCACGAATCGGGCACAAATAAGCGCAACAGCAATCTGTTGCCCGTAGCGGAGACTGCCGCTGCGTTTGCGTCGCTCCATTACGGTGAAACCTACCCCTATGATGACCTGTTTGAAGCCTGGGAGCGTTGCTCCGTATATAATGAGCACACATGGGGCTTTAACCAATACAAAGACTGCGACGAATATCATCAGCAATTTGAGTGGAAGCGTTCAAACGCATTGGGTGCAAATGCGTTGATCAAAAAAACGATGGACAGCGCTCTGCACACATTGGCAAAACACACGAAAACAGCAGGACAAAGCATTTTTGTTTATAACGCCCTCAACAAACAGAGAACGGATATTGTGTCTGTGGAATTGGGCGAGGATTTCCCGGAATTTTTCTGCCTTTACAGCGGCGGAGAAAGTGTTGCGTATGAGCAAAACGGCAACACCGTCACCTTTGTTGCCAAAGATATACCCGCCATGGGGTACAAGGTGTTTTCGGTGGTATCTGCCGCAGAAAAACCCACATTCAAAGGAAAGACCACTTATGACGGACTGTGTGCGGAGTCACCCTTTTACCGCCTGACGCTGAACCGAGACGGTACGGTACAAAGTATTCTTGACAAGCAAAACGGCAACCGTGAAATTGTGGACAATTCTGCCGCGGTAAAATGGAACCAATATCAATACTACGATGATTTCGGCATACCGTTTAGCAATATGGGTGCAAAATTTACAGACAAGAAATGGAAGTTATATCAACCGAAAGAAGAAAACACCACCATACAGATGGTACCAACGGCATACGGATTGAAAATCGTTGTGCTGACAGGCACATTCCGTGCGGGCAGTATTTTACAGACGATTACGCTGTATGACGACATTCCGCGCATCGATATTGACAACAAGGTGCTTAAATCTCCCCTGCCGAAATTGCAACACAAAGAGGAAGCTTTCTACACATTCCCCTTTAAGGCGGGCAAAGGCTATGAAATCCGCTATGATTTGCCTGTGGGCAATACGGCTGAGGGTGAGCAGGTATTCGGTACTTCCACCGATTGGTACACGGTAAACAAGTGGGTAAATGTTTACGATAAAAAAGATGATTACCGTATGACTTTGGCACTCAAAACCGCATCTCTTGTACAGTTCGGTGAACGCCGCACGGGAAATTGGTCCTTTGATTATAAATCCGAAAAGCCCTATATTTACAGTTATGTATTCAACAATATGTGGCAGACGAATTTCCAAGGCGACCAACCGGGTACGGCGGAATTTTCGTATTCCCTTTCCACGGAAAGAGGCAACTCGATGGAACACATCAATCAGTTTGCAATGTGTATTGCCGCACCCTTGCAGGCAGCGGCAGTTCAAAATGCAGGCGAAAGTGATAAATCCACTACGGAAACGGCGACATTTATGCAAATCAGCCACGAAAATGTGACGGTTACCACCCTGAAAGCAGCAGAGCCGAACGGCGACGGGTTGATTGTGCGCTTCCACGAATTCGGCGGCAAAAGTGCCGATAATGTGACGGCAACTTTTGCAAAGGAGATTGTGTCCTACACCGAAACCGATATTGTGGAAAATGATATTGGTGCAGAGGTACAAGAAAGCATTTTGCATTTTTCCTTAAATCCTTACGAAATGAAGACCTTCCGCATCAAAACGGCGCAGGAACTGCCGAAAGTTGCGGGTATAAAAGCGGTTTTCGGCACAACCGCCCTGCCGCGAGCCGAGCATTACCAAAAAGCGCGCGTGGCTGAGCTTTTGGGCAAGAAAGATACATTGCAGGGCGTAGCGGTTTCGTGGGAAGCGCTTTCAGGGGCATTATATTATGAAATTTTCCGCACAAAACAAGGCGGCGAACCACTCTTTTTGGGCGCGACAAAAAATACGGCCTGGTTTGACACGCAGATGACAAGGGAAATCTGCGAAAACTATCAATACGCCGTGCGCGCTGTGGGGTGCGGACAAAAAGGTGCGTTTTCCGACGCTGTTTCCCCTGTTTGCGGCGAAACACAAGCGGGCTGCATTTTTGAAGCCCCTGTTT
>JBJEPU010000025.1:0-18551 GCA_051881395.1 Candidatus Fimenecus sp. | reverse complement strand
GGTGGCACGCGCAAAGCGCGTGACGGAGGGGCAAAATCACATCAAAATCCACGGGGCGCCGAGTCGACGCCCCCCTACGATTGGTTGGATAAATTAAAATTTCTCACAGCAAACTTCTGCCCTCTAACGCGCGGGTGAGGGTGACCTCATCGGCATATTCCAAGTCCGCGCCGACGGGTACGCCATAGGCAAGGCGCGTGACCTTAATCCCCAACGGCTTTAACAGCCTGCCGATATACATTGCGGTCGCCTCGCCCTCCACGGTGGGGTTGGTCGCCATAATCACTTCGTCCACCGTATCGTCCTGCAAGCGCGCAAGGAGTTCTTTCACCGTCAAATCGTCGGGGCCCACCCCGTTCATCGGCGAAATCGCACCGTGCAGAACATGGTAAAGCCCTTTGTATTCGTGGGTGCGTTCAAACGCAATGACATCACGCGGATTTTCGACCACGCAAATCGTGGTTTTGTCGCGCGCGTCGTTTTGACAAATCGGGCAAACCTCGTCCTCGGTCAAATTGCGGCAAACGGCACATTGGTGGATTTTTTCGTGTGCGTTGACGATTGCCCCGGCGAGCGTGCGGGCTTCTTCATCGGAAAGCCCCAACACATAAAATGCCATACGCTCCGCCGACTTCGTGCCGACAGAGGGCATTTTTCGAAATTCGTCAATCAGCGTTTCTAAAATCGGAATGGAGTAGCCCATTAAAACAGCCCACCCATACCGGGCATACCTTGTAAGCCCCCTGTGATTTTGCCCATTTCGCGTTCGGCGGTTTCGTCGGCTTTGCGCATCGCCTCATTGAGCGCCGCCAACAGCAAATCTTCAAGCATATCGGGCTCTTCGGGGTCCATGACCTCGGGTTTGATGTGAATTGCCTTAATCTCATGCGAGCCGTTCACGGTGACGTCTACCGCACCGCCGCCCGCAGACGCAGAATACTCCGCCACGGCAAGTTCCGCCTGTACGGCTTCCATATTTGCCTGCATTTCCTGCAATTTTTTCATCATATTGCCGCCTGTGGGGCCTTGATTGGGAATTCTTGCTTTCATAGTCTATTCTCCTCTTTCGGTGAAAGTAAATACAGATTTATTGCTCGATAATTTGCACACCGAGCGTTTCGGCGCGGCTTAACAAATCGGCAAGCGGGTCTTTTTTCGGCGTTTCCGACTGTGCGCCGCCGTTCGGCGCGGCTTGATTGCTGTTGAAAATGCCCAATTTATATTTCATACCCGTAACATCGTACACCGCGCGCACAATGCAGTTGGCGTGCGAGCCTGTCTGCAAAAAGCGTTCGAGCATCGGGTTTTCACTTTTAATCAGCAGTAAATCCCCGCGCACCACCGCGGACGAGTCCTGCATATGCGGCACAAGCGGGCGGTCAATAGTTGCCAAGCGTTCGAGCGCTTCTGCCCATTTTGAAAATTCCGCTTCGGCAGGTGGCGCGGTGGGTGTTTTTTGCACGGTTTCGGATTTGTCCGCCGATTTTGCCGACGGCAACGGTGCGCCCGTCTCGGGCTGTGTCGGTTTTTGCACCGTCTGCGGGGCGGTTTTTTCGGGCACAGATGCCGTTTGCGGCACAGATTTTTCCGTGTTCTCTGTAACGGCATTCGCCTTTACAGACATTTGAAATGCCCCTGTGTCGAGCCGCCGTTCTAACTCTGCCACGCGGGCAGTCAGTGCACCGACATCGGTATCCAACTGCGGGTCGGCAAGGCGTAACAAAGCCATTTCCACCGCAGTTCTGCCGTTTGCGCCCGCCTTTAAGCGGACGGCGGTTTCGTTGAGAATATCCATTGCCGAAAGGATACGCGCAAGTGTAAAGTTTTGCGCCTGTACAGCAATTTTTTCGAGTTCTGCCTGCGGGCAGACAATTAAATCTTTGTAATTCGGCACACTGCGCGCCAGCATCATATTGCGGAAATGCGACAACAGGTCGGCAAGTAAGCGTTCCATATTGCAGGCATTGTTGTATAAGTCGTTTAACAGTGTCAGCGTTTTTGCGCTGTCGCGTTCGGCGACCGCTTCGGTCAGTGCGAACAAGTATTCGCGCCCTGCAAGCCCCGCCGCGTCGCTGACCACCCCTTCGGTGATTTCCGCGCCGTATGCGGCACAGCGGTCCAAAAGCGAGAGCGCGTCACGCATCGCACCGTCGGCAATGCGGGCGATAAGCATTGCGCCGTCCTCAGTAAGGGCTATGCCCTCCTCATTTGCGACATACAACAGCCGCGCGGCGATATCCTGCGGCTCAATCCGTTTAAAATCAAACCGCTGACAGCGCGACAGAATGGTGGACGGGAGCTTGTGCACCTCGGTGGTTGCCAAAATGAATTTGACATGCTCGGGCGGCTCTTCCAGCGTTTTTAACAGCGCATTAAATGCGCCCGTCGAAAGCATATGCACCTCATCGATAATATACACGCGGTATTTTGCGGCGGTGGGTGTGTAATTCGCCTCCTCGCGCAAATCGCGGATATTATCCACCCCGTTGTTGGAGGCGGCATCGATTTCAATGACATCTAAAATCGAGCCGTTGTCAATGCCGCGGCAGGTGTCGCACGCATTGCAGGGATTGCCGTTTACGGGGTGTTCGCAGTTTACGGCCTTAGCAAGGATTTTCGCGCACGAGGTTTTGCCCGTACCGCGCGAGCCCGTGAACAGATAGGCATGCGAAAGTCTGCCGCTTTTGACCGCGCCCGAAAGCGAGGCGGTCACATGCGGTTGCCCGATGACATCTGAAAATGTTTGCGGACGCCATTTGCGGTAAAGCACCTGATACATCGAAAGCCCTCCAAAGATATAAAAAATACCTTAACTCGGTCATGCACCGTGCAGGTGAGACTGCGGCGCACCTCGCTGACCGCTTAATGCTGCTCGGTTCCCCGCCTGACATGGTTCACGGAGCGTTGTCGCACAGGACCCACACGGCACACGACCCAATTAAGGTAGAATTATTATACTATGAATCTTGTCCGAATGCAAGAGAAAATATTACAGTTTTTCTGTTGTGATTTCGGCATATCTTTGCTATAATATATATAATTATTGTAAAATACTGTAAATGTGCCCGTATGCGGAGGAAGTTTATGTTCAATATTGTGCCCCAGCCGAATGAAATGATTATCACCGGCGGCAAAACCTGCTTTACGCTGACACCCGACACCACCATATCGAAAGCACCGTATATTGACGAATTCCGTGACTTTGTCAAAAAGCAGTTTGATATTCGCATTCACCGCGACAATGAAAATACCGAAAATGCTGTTTTGTTGAAGCGAACTGCGGAAATCGCAGACGACGAAGGCTACCGATTGGTTTGCCGCGACGGCAGTATTTACATTTACGGCAAAACCGACGCGGGCTGTTTTTACGGTTTACAAACCTTAAAACAGCTTTTACTGCAAGGCATGGGGCAAATTCCCGATATGTTCATCGAGGATGCCCCGCGATACAAATACCGCGGCTTGTGTCTCGGCGCAGGCAAATACACTTGGACCGAAAAAGAATTGAACCGCTTAACCGACCTACTTGCCTTGCACAAATTTAATGTTTTAGAGTCAGAAATCCCTTTTGCGGAGATTTTCCCCGAAAAGACGCTTCGCGAAATCGAAGAATACTGTCAGCGCCGATTTATTAAACTGGGGACTGCGGCAAAGCGCGATACTGTCCTGTCCTATGATTTGACCGCACCCTACGGCACAATCAACTTAAAACAAACATACGCACGCGAATCCGAACCCGAGAAAGCCGTTTGCGGCGTACAGGCAAAACTGCATATGCAATACATTTCAAATCAAAACCGCGCAGACTACTGTATTTTCCCGCGGATCGGCGCGATTGCGGAAACCGCGTGGTCCGCACCCGAGGAAAAATGCTATGAACGGTTTGAAGCCGGATTGCCGGAATACTTTGATTTGCTCAATGTATATCATATTCATTATGCAACCATCAAGCAAGCTATACCCTCTTTTGTACGCGGTAAAGCCCAACGCATTTTCTTTATGCTTCAAAAAGCAAAAAAAGCAGAAACTTCTGCCGAAAATACAGATGAAATTTAAAAAGAGAAACAGGGGTGTTCATTTTGGCAAAGGCAAAATATGTGCTTGCCCTCGACCAGGGCACAACCAGCTCGCGCGCCATTTTATTTGACAAGCGCGGCAACATTGTGGCAAAATCCCAGCACGAATTCAATCAGATTTATCCGATGCCCGGTTGGGTGGAACACAACGCGATGGAAATTCTCTATTCGCAGTTTCAAGCGGTGACGGAGGTTATCTCTGCCAACCGTATTTACACCTCGGACATTGCCGCAATCGGTATCACCAATCAGCGCGAAACCACGATTTTGTGGGATAAGGGCACGGGCAAGCCGATATACAACGCGATTGTGTGGCAATGCCGCCGCACCGCCGATTTATGCGAAAAAATCAAAAAGGACGAGGAACTGACCGCGTATATCAAAGAACACACCGGTCTTGTGGTGGACGCGTACTTTTCCGCCACCAAAATCAAGTGGATACTCGACAATGTGCCCGGCGCGCGGATTTTGGCGGACGCGGGGCAGTTGCTGTTCGGCACGGTGGAAACTTGGCTGATTTGGAATTTGACCGGCGGCAAGGTACATATTACGGACTACTCCAACGCCTCGCGCACGATGCTGTTTGATGTTGACAAGCTCTGTTGGGACGAACACATCTGCAACGCATTAAATATCCCGATGAATATTTTGCCGAAGCCCGTGCCTTCGAGCCAAGTCTACGGCGAAGTTGCTCCCGGTCTTTTGGGCTTTGAGGACATTGTCGGCGTGCCGATTGCGGGTGCGATAGGCGACCAGCCCGCCGCGCTGTTCGGGCAAGGCTGTTTTGCACCCGGCCAGGCAAAAAACACCTACGGCACGGGCTGTTTCTTATTGATGAACACAGGCGAAACCCGCGTACAGTCCAAAAACAATCTCGTCACGGGTGTGGCGTGGGGCATCGGCGACAAGGTGGAATACGCGATTGAGGGCTCGGCGTTTAACGCGGGGTCTGTGATTAAGTGGCTGCGCGACGATTTGCGGCTGATCGACTCCGCCCGCCGCTGTGACGAATTGGCGGAAAGTGTGGAAAACGCCAACGGCATCTATTTTGTGCCCGCCTTTACGGGGCTCGGCGCGCCGTATTGGGATATGTACGCGCGCGGCACGATTGTGGGCCTGACGCGCGGTGTCAAGCGCGAGCATATTGCACGAAGCGTGCTCGAAGCAATCGCCTATCAAATGACCGACCTTTTGGAGGCGATGAAAGCCGACTCCGGCATTGAACTTTCGGAGCTTCGCGTAGACGGCGGTGCCTCGGTCAGCGATATTATGATGCAAATTCAGGCAAACCTTATTCGCACCAAAGTCAACCGTCCGAAAATGGTGGAGACCACGGCGCTCGGCGCGGCTTTCCTCGCGGGGCTTGCGGTCGGGTTCTGGGAAAATTACGAAGAACTTGAAGCCGTGCGCAAGGTGGATAAAATTTTCGAGCCGAAAATGGTGTTAGAGGAGCGCGACAGACTGTATCACGGTTGGTTACGCGCCGTAGACTGTGCCCGCGGCTGGATTGAACATTAAATCGTAAATTTACTTGGCGGATAATCTTTATATATCCTCTCGATTGGAAATTTGCATTTGTAGGGGGCGACGACTCGGCGCCCCACCGTGTCTGACGCGCAAATCGTAAATTTACTCGGCAGGTATTCTTTCCCTATCCTCTCGATTGGGAATTTGTGCATGTAGGGAACGGTCTTGACCGTTCCGCAAAAAACACCAAAAGATTTGTCATCCTGAGCGTCAGCGAAGAATCTCGTTTACGCAAAAAACGACATAAGAGATTCTTCGGCTTACGCCTCAGAATGACAACCAAAACGGGCGACAAGTAAATCGCCCCTACGCACGGAATGCATTGCAAGCGGTAGGGCGGGTGGCAAGACCGCGCCGTCAATTACATCAAATTTTGCAGGCGAACACCGTTCGCCCCTACACACAAATAAAAATCACGCGTAGGGACAGGTGTCCTCACCTGTCCGTGTGCGCATGGGGCGAGAGCCCCCAAAAACCAAGAATAATTCAAATTAAGGAGCAACAACACAAATGGATTACGCAAAGGAAAGTCTGCGCCTGCACTACGAATGGCAGGGCAAAATCGAAATCAAAACACGCGCAAAGGCGGGCGACAAAGAATCGCTCTCCCTCGCCTACACCCCCGGTGTGGCGCAGCCGTGTTTGGAAATTCAAAAGGATATTCACAAATCCTACGAATTAACCCGTCGCTGGAACACGGTGGCGGTGGTTACGGACGGCACGGCGGTTTTGGGGCTTGGCGACATCGGCCCCGAGGCGGGTATGCCCGTTATGGAGGGCAAATGCGTGCTGTTTAAGGAATTCGGCGGCGTGGACGCCATTCCCCTTTGCGTACGAAGCAAAGATGTAGACGAAATCGTCAACTGCATTGCGCTGTTGGCGGGCTCGTTCGGCGGCGTGAATTTAGAGGACATTGCCGCCCCGCGTTGCTTTGAAATCGAAGAAAAATTAAAGGCGAAAACCGACATTCCGATTTTCCACGATGACCAACACGGTACGGCGGTGGTCGTCGCGGCGGCGATTCTCAACGCCCTGCGCGTGGTGGATAAAAAAATCGAGGACTGCACCGCGGTATTTTCGGGTGCAGGCGCGGCAGGCATTGCCATTGCGAAGCTCCTCATCAGCCAAGGGATAAAAAGCGTCATTATGTGCGACAGCAAGGGTATAATTTGCAAAGGTGACGAGAAACTCAACGCCGCAAAAAAAGCAATTGCGGAATTCACCAATCCCGAACGAAAAACGGGCACACTTGCCGACGCGATGCAAGGCGCAGACATCTTTATCGGCGTTTCCGCCCCGGGCATTGTGACCGAGGAAATGGTTGCCTCTATGGCGAAAAATCCGATTGTGCTCCCGATGGCGAACCCCGTGCCCGAAATTATGCCCGATTTGGCCATCAAAGCCGGTGCGGCGGTAGTCGGCACGGGCAGAAGTGACTTCCCCAACCAAATTAACAATGTTTTGGCGTTCCCCGGCATTTTCCGTGGCGCGCTTGACTGCCGCGCAAGCGAAATCAACGAAGAAATGAAAATCGCGGCGGCAAAGGCGATTGCGTCGTTGGTTTCCGACGAAGAATTGAGCGCAGAATACATTTTGCCGAAAGCCTTTGACGAACGAGTGGGCAAAACCGTTGCCGCGGCAGTCGAAAAAGCCGCCCGTGAAACAGGAGTCGCGCGGATATAAAACGGACTTTGCGCGTAGGGGTCGTCGTCTCGACAACCTGTTGTAGGGGCGGTCGACCACGGCCGCCCGTAAATTTTACACGGCGTAAATTCGTTTATCGGTAGGGTGGGGGCAAGACCGCGCCGTTTGTGAACAATCAGGCTATCATCCTCTCGTTCTATACGATAAAAAAGTACCCCTCTGATTTTCAGCACATCTTCAGGATAAGGAATTTATAATGAAAACGACGAAAAAAAACATATCAGTGCAAAAAGAAAACGGAAGATTTTATACGCCAACATATATGGTGGAAAATATCTTGGATATGTCAGGCTATTATGGAAATCAAATACTAAAAAAGCATGCTATTGATAACAGTTGCGGAGACGGGGCTTTTTTATCAGAAATTGTTCGTCGTTATTGTCAAGAGTCAAAAAAAGCAAATATATCCTTAGAGGAGACAAAAAAAGACCTTGAAATCTATATTCATGGAATTGAAATTGAAATAACAGAAGTAAAAAAGTGCATTGATAATTTAAATAAAATTGTTTTCGATTTCGGCATAGAACAAGTTGATTGGGATATTATTTGTGGCGATGCATTATTAATTGACAAATATAATGGGCAAATGGATTATGTATTGGGCAACCCACCATATGTCCGTGTTCATAATCTTGGAGATTCTTTTGACGACATAAAAGCTTTTTCATTTGCGCAAGACGGAATGACAGATTTATATATCGTTTTTTATGAAATCGGAATAAAAATGCTTTCCAAAAACGGTACGCTTGGATATATAACACCGAGCTCATTTTTCAATAGTATTGCCGGTAGTTATATGCGAAAAGTATTTGTCAACGATAATCTGATAGACAAAATCTGTAATTTAAGGCATTATCAAGCGTTTAACGCTACAACATATACCACGATTGTGATTATCAAAAAGAATAAAGCGAGTGAAAATGTAGATTGTTACTTATTTGATGAAAAAAATAAAATACCCTTTTATATAGATACTTTATCGCCTAACGATTACTATATAGCCGGAAATTTCTATTTTGATAAAAAGGAAAAATTGGCTGTAATATCCAAAATCCATTCAAATTTGGGGAAATGCGATATTATGGTGAAAAACGGATACGCCACTTTGTGTGATGAAGTTTTTATCCATGATTTTGATTTCGATTCAAAGTATATTATTCCGGTTGTGAAATCGTCTCGAGGTATAGTAAAAAAAGCATTTTTTCCATATGATTGCAGTGGCTCTTTAATTCCGGAAGAAGAACTCATACTAGACAATAAAATGTATGCATATCTTCTGAAACACAAAGAGAAATTATTAAACAGAAGCAACGAAAACTCCGACAAAGCGTATTGGTATGCATACGGTCGGAGTCAAGCAATAAAAGATACATATAAAAACAAACTATCAATCAATTCATTGCTTCGGACGATAGATGACTTTAAATTTGTAGAAGCCCCAAAAGGTACAGGTGTTTACGGGGGACTATATATTGTTAGTGACACTTTTTCCATGGAGGAAATAAAAAATGTTCTTCAAACCGAAGATTTTTTCAATTATATTTCTTTGCTCGGTAAATATAAAAACGGAGGATATTATACATTTTCTTCCAAAGATGTAAAAGTATATTTAGACTATAAATTTGCATATGACGGAGGGATTTTTATATGTTGACAAACGAACAATTTTTAGAGGTAATTCGTGATTCTTTTAAGACATATTTAATGGTAGACACTTCTCGAAGCACAGCAAAACTTAAATCTTTACATGGACATATTGCAAATGATTTAAGTGAGCTTTTCGGAAAAGAATATTCTATTCAAGCACAAGGATTCGGAAATGACAAAGAGGGCTGTATTAACGGAAGATATTATCCCAAAAATGTTGATATTACCGTAAGTAAAAACGGCAAGCCTATTGCCGGATACGCAGTAAAATTTGTTATGCGCAATTACTCGCAAAACAGCAATAATTATTTTGAAAATATGCTTGGAGAAACAGCAAATATCCGTTCTAATTCCATACCGTATTTTCAGATTTTCATTATTTTTGAAAAAGTACCGTATTACAAAAACGGCGGTGCTTTTTCAAAGTACGATATAATAACTGAACACAATCTTCATAAATATTATGCTTTATCAAAAGACAACCCTGATACATATTATCATACTCCGGATAAAACACTAATTATTTTGTTAAATCTTAAAGAAAAGTCGCCCAATTATTTATTTAAAGACTCAAAAGATTATGCAACATATTATAGAAGTGTTATTGATGATAAAGACTTAATCAAATACTCAACAAAAATTGATGATAATTTTGATAATAGTGTAATCCTCAATAATTATTCTGATTTTATCAAGCGTACATACTATATTGCAGAAGGCAAAGCAAAGTAAGCTATCGAAAAATCAAGAGGGCAGTGCTGTATTACGGCGGTGGGGCAGACAGCCCCCTACATGCACGCAATCGAGTTCTTTGTGCGTAGGGAACGGTCGTACCGTTGTGTCAAACACCATAAAAATTACGGGCGGGCACATAAGTGCCCGCCCGATTGTCATTCTGAGCCGATAGGCGAAGAATCTCGTGTCGCGCATTTTTATTTTGTGCTGTTTGAGATTCTTCACTTTGTTCAGAATGACAGATTAAAATTTACTTATAATACACCATTTTATAAAAATTCGGGTATGCGTTCACAAAAGACGACAGCGTGGTGCGGGTATTTGAGCCCGGGTCATTCACGGTGAAATTCGCCGCGGTGAGCGCGCCGCCCGTAAAGCCCGTAACGACTACCCAATGCTGGGCACCGTTCGATTTCGTCATCCCGAGGATAACGGGCTTACCGGATTTGAGCAAATTGTAAATCGTCTGCAAATAATTCGTACCGTTCGTGGAAAGCACATAATTTGACGGCCAGTACAGCCACCCAGCCGGTGCATAGGTTAATCTTGTCGCCATTACGGCGGGTGTAATCGTCGTGCCCGTGCGGTAGCTTTCGGTCATGGCAAGTGCGGTTGTGGTACAGCCCGAGCTGCCGATGGTATCCCCCGCCGTGCCGATTTTTACATTTGCCCAGCGCGGGTCTGTCTGTTTATAACTGACAACCGATAAGCGCACCGCCGCATTGCCGTTTGCCGTATTGGACGAGGACGCCGCAGTCAAATAATCGGTGCTGACATAGCCGATACTTTTGCCGTGATACAGGATTTTCGCCCAGCCGCCGCTTTGCGAAAGCACCACCACGGTTTTCCCATTCGGAAGCGAGGTGCGAATACTGTACGATGTCCCCGCGCCCGTGCGGACATTCAAATTGCCGCCCGCCGTTTTCACGCGCGCCGCATATGTGCCCGAGATAGGCGCAATATAATTCGCGTGCGCATAGCCATATTTGCCGTCGCCGTATTCGATTTTCCAAAAATCTCCGCTTTTTTGCAGAAGCGTTACGGTATCGTCCTTATAAAGCGATGATACAACCGTTGCCGAGGTGCTCGGTGCAGAACGGACATTTAAACTGCCCGAGGTAATGCACACCGTGCCCGCTGTGCTGTTCGCATCTGCCGCAAACGCGGGCAAGGTGCACGCGAACAGCAACATAAAAGTCAACAGCACGGTGAAAATTCGTTTCGTTCGTTGTTGCATATTGCAAACCTCCTTTGCCGCCATTATACCGAAAACCGCCGTTTTCTGCACGCGCCAAATCTTGGTATGGAAAAAGTTGGAACTGTTCTTGAAAAAGTCAAGGCGTTTTTTCCAAAATCAGCCTGATTTCGACAAACGGTTTTGTAAAATGCTACAAAAGCAAAAAAATTTGAAAAAATGGCGTTGACAAATCCGTTTTGCTTGCTATAATGAGTACATAAACGAAAGGCAACGAGGTCTATCGACAGACCTCGTTGCCCTTTTTTATTTTGAAAGGAGAAGTAAAAATGGGTTACACAAAAGAAGATGTTTTACGCATCGCACAAGAAAAGGATGTTAAATTTATCCGCTTACAGTTCACGGATATTTTCGGGCAGATGAAAAATGTTGCCATCACCGAAAGCCAGCTGGAAAAAGCGCTCGACAACGAATGTATGTTTGACGGCTCCTCGATTGAGGGCTTTGTGCGTATCAACGAGTCCGATATGTATTTGCGCCCCGATTACGATTCGTTCGTCATTTTGCCGTGGAAGGACAGAGTGGCGCGCCTGATTTGCGATGTCTACTGTGCAGACGGCGAAACCCCGTTCCTCGGTGACCCGAGAAATGTTTTGAAAAAGGTCATTAAAGAAGCCGCCGATATGGGCTACACCTTCAATGTCGGTCCGGAATGCGAATTTTTCCTGTTCCAGCTTGACGAGGACGGCAACCCCACCACCAAAACCGCCGATGTGGCAGGCTATTTCGATATGGGTCCCTCCGACCAAGGCGAACAGTGCCGCCGCGATATTTGCTTGGCGCTCGAAGATATGGGCTTTGAAATTGAGGCTTCGCACCACGAAGTTGCCGAAGGTCAGCACGAAATCGACTTCCGTTTTGACGAAGTGCTCAAAACCGCAGACAACGTGGTGACCTTTAAACATGTTGTCAAGACCTATGCGCGCCGTCACGGCTTACATGCCACCTTTATGCCGAAGCCCGTTTTCGGTATCAACGGCTCGGGTATGCACACCAATATGTCTTTGATGAAAGACGGCAAAAACGCGTTCTATGACCCCGATGCAGAATTGGGGCTTAGCGAAACCGCGATGCAGTTTATCGCCGGCGTTTTGGCGCATGTCAAGGGCATTGCGGCGGTTTCCAATCCGCTTGTCAACTCCTATAAACGCTTGGTGCCCGGCTACGAAGCACCCGTTTACCTTTCCTGGTCCGCTTCCAACCGTTCCGCACTGATTCGTGTGCCTGCGGCACGCGGTATGGGTACGCGCGTGGAGCTACGTTGCCCCGACCCGTCCTGCAACCCGTATTTGGAAATGGCGCTTTGCTTGGCGGCAGGCTTAGACGGCATCAAAAAGAAAATGACCCCGCCCGCCGGCACGACCAAGAACATTTTTGCGATGACGCCCGACGAACTGAAAGCCGACGGCATTGAAAGCCTGCCCGGCTCTTTGGAAGAAGCGCTCGTGGAATTCAAGAAAGACCCGTTCATCAAAGAGGCGCTCGGCGAGCATGTCTACGAGAAATATTTGGAAGGCAAAGAAAAAGAGTGGGATGACTACCGCACCAAGGTAACCGGTTGGGAAGTGGACCGCTATCTGTCGAAGTATTAAGATGATAAGATTGCAGACTGTCTCTGCGTTCTTATAAATACCTCATTTTTTCTCCTGCAAGTAAGGGAGACCGTGTTATGCGGCCTCCCTTACTTCTTTTTTATTCTGTTTTCTTGTTTACATTAGGCGCATAATCCATTCTGTGATAAATACCGCGCCGCACGCGCACAGCGCCACGGTAACCAATCCTTTTTCGCAAAACGCAAGCAACAACGCCACCAAAAGCCCTGCGAGCGCCGACCAAATTCCGCCGCCCGTCGCGGAAAAAATCGCGGGAAAGGTCATCGCCGCAAGCACGGCGTAGGGTATGTAATACAAGAACGATTTGATAAAGGTGTTTTCAATTTTTTTGCGAAAAATCACCAACGGCAGCATACGGATAAGATAAGTCACGCCCGCCATTACGGCTAACTGCAAGAAAAGATATTGCATATTCATTGTGCCGCCCCCTGTTCTTCCCGAACGGGCTTGATAATCGCACCGAGCGTGGCGGCAACCACGGCGCAAATGATAATGACAAAGCCTGTGGAAACACGGTTCAACACGGGCACATAGGTAAACAGGCAGCTCAGCCCCGCCGCCGTAAGCACCACCGCGGTTATCGCACGGGAATGTTTCATCGGCGGAATAAAGATTGCCAAAAACATACCGTAAATGGCAATGCCGAGTGCTGAGCGCACCGTTTCGGGGAGCACGGCGCTCGCCGCCGCGCCGATCAGCGTACCGAGCGTCCAGCCGAGATAGGGCATTAAAATCAGCCCGTACATATATTTTTTGCCGACCTCTTCCTTTTGCCCGCTTGCGACGGCGAATATTTCATCGGTATTGCCGAATGCAATCAAAAGGCGGTCTAACAGCGTTACGCTTTTGTGCAACTTCTGTGACAGCGAAACGGACATCAACGCATAGCGCAGATTGATAACCAACTGCGTCAGCGCCATTTCAAAGTACCCGCCGCCCGTGAGCAACAGCGACAGCCCCGCGAACTGCCCCGCCGATGTGAGATTGGTCATCGAAATCGCAACGGCAATCGACACGGGCAAGCCGCCCGCCACCGCCATCATACCGAAGGTAAAGGAAACGGACAGATACCCGAGTGCAATCGGGATACCGTCTTTTAAGCCTTTTTTGAAACTGTTTATGTATTTTTCTTCTTTTTCTTGTTCTGCCTGCATTGTTTTTTTCTCCTGCAAATTTTGCCGTTGGTAGTATAGCAGATTTTGTCAGATTGTGCAACCGGATAAACGATTCATTATTTATTAAGAAAAGTCGAAGCAAATATCCTATTTTATGTCCCTTTTGCTGTCGCAAAAGATGGACGATGCGAGTTCGATTCTCGTCCTTTCGGTTTGCACTAAATCAAAAAACAACAGCCCGACTTTGTCGGACTGTTGTTTTTTGGTGACCCGGACGAGAATCGAACTCGTGTTACCGCCGTGAAAGGGCGGTGTCTTAACCGCTTGACCACCGGGCCGTATGCGCGGCAAGCAATTTGCCGCGATTTGGTAGCGGCAACGGGACTTGAACCTGTGACCTTCCGGGTATGAACCGGACGCTCTAGCCAACTAAGCTATGCCGCCATAAGTGCCGCCTTTTTCGACGGCTTTGATATTATAATATAAAGGCTACGGCTTGTCAATAGTTTTTTCGGGATTTTTTCGTTGCCGTGTGGGAAACACCGTGTGCAAATTCTTTTTTGTTATTCCGTGCGAAACAAAGTATCTTTTTGCTGAAATTTATTTGTTCTATTGATTTCTTTCGTTGCGCTACGGCAAAAATGATTGCTTGTATTTGTTTCTTGATGCGTAATGTCAAAACCCTATCAATTTATTTTTCATTTCGGGAAATATATAATATATTGACAAAAATATCCGTGTATGCTATATTGAATTTAGATAACATGTTGCAAAAAAACACATTGGAATTTATGGAAAGAAGGAGAATCCAATGGTTAATTCACATTAGGAATAATGCAAAAATCTCATTTACGAACACATATGTATAATAAAGGTGATTGAATAAAACGCTTCTGTTTCTTTTAAAGGAGTACATAAACTATGTTAGCGCTTCTCATACCTCCGGGTTTAGGGATTCTGTTTCTCATAACCTTTTTCATTACAATAAACAGTATGATTTGTAAGAAAAGCAAAAAAGTACAGGTTTTGACCGCAACTATTTCTACGCTGTTATTTGCAATATTGGTTTTCTATGTGGTCGCCTATTCTTCCTGATTTTGGATAAATACAGAAAAACAAATCACAACAAAGGGAGCGGTTTTCAAATAACCGCTCCTTTTCAGTTTGCTATCGCTTTACCCTGCATTTTGCTTTTCAATGCCGTAAATGCCGTTTCTGCGTTATCCATTTCCATCACGGCGCTTTCCATGGGGCAAAGCCCGTCTCCCGCGCGGTTTTGAATACGGGGCACAAGGTGCGAATAAGTATACGCAATGCCTGCGTTTTTGAGTACCGCTTCGGCGGGCTCGCTTAACACTGCGGCATACACGGCGGAAATCCCTGCCTTTTCCATTAAAAACGCCGCCGCTTTGCCTACAACCTTGTCCGCCGCAACCGCGCCTTTTAAAGTTTCGCCGTTTTCAATCCATTGCAGAAACGGCTTTATGCCGCGGTCGGTGGTTTTTAAAATTTTATCACCGCGCTTTACCACGCAGGTGAGATTTTCACTTTCTAAAATCGCTTTACAGCTTTCCAAATCGGGGTGCATATGTCACTAACCTCGCTTTTTTGAGAGCGGCAACCAAAATCGGCACAACGACCGCCTGTAAGAGTATCCCCGGCACGCCTGCCGTAATCGCCGTCCAAACCGCCGCCGAGGCGGTCGCCATACCCTGAATTTCCAAATGCAGAACGCGGAGTGCAACGAACGCGGTAACAAAATACACCGCGCGCCCGCAAATCCAAGTCAGGGGCAAATTGAGCCATACAGGCAATCGGCATTTGTGCACAAAAACCGATGTAAAAAAGCCGTATGCGCCCAATTCAAACACCATAAACACAAGCCGCGGGAATGCGGGCATACCGCTGACAAAGAAGCTCAAAATCGGCGAAAGCGCGCCGCACACAAGCGCCGCCGCAGGATTTAAAAGATACCCGCCCAAAATCACGGGCAGGTGCATCGGTAAAAACGCATTGCCAAGCGGCTTGCCGCCGATAAAATGGAACATCTGCGGCAGTACCACCGCCAGCGCGCACACAAGCGCCGCTGTGGCGACGGTGCGGGCGGGGAACGCGATTTTATTGGATTTCGCTTGTTCCATACTTATTCCCCCTTAAAAAAGGCGTCTGCCTCTTTCAGTTTTTCCCGAATGGGCAGTTGTTGCGGGCATTTTTCCTCGCATTTGCCGCAACCCACGCATTGCTGTGCGCCGCCCTTGATTTTTTTATAAGCCTTTTTTGCCGCGTCCTTATCCTGTACGCTCTTATTGTACTGCGCAAAAATTTCGGGGATTTCCACGCCTTTCGGACAAGGCACGCAGTATTCGCAATGGGTGCAGGAAATACGCGCAGAGGTTTCAAATACCTTTTTCGCGTTGGGATAGCACGCTTTTTGCGCGTCGGTTAATTTGCCCACACGGCTTTCATCGGCATATTGCAGGTTTTGCTTCACTTGCTTGGCGTTACTCATCCCGCTTAACAAAAGGCTAACTTCGGGACGGTCCCAAATGAAGTCGAGCGACGCCTGCACGGGCGAAACGCCCTGCGGCAAAGCCGCTTTTACATTGTCGGTAGGGTTGGCAAGTTTGCCGCCGAGTAAGGGTTCCATTACGATAACACCCAAGCCTTTTTTGGCGGCGGCTTCCAAGCCCTTTGTGCCCGCCTGATGGTCTGTATCCACGAAATTATATTGAATTTGGCAAAAATCCCAACCGTCATAGCCGTTTAAAATCGTTTCAAACGCGTCGTAATTGTCGTGGAACGAAAAGCCGATATAGCGGATTTTCCCCGCCGCACGCGCCTTTTCCATTTTGGAAAGCAAATCGAATTTTAATGCGGAGTTTTTCCACGATTTCAAACACGCCGCGTGGAGTAAATACATATCAATATGGTCGGTTTGCAACCGTTTCAACTGCGTGTTTAAGATTTTATCGAACTCAAAGCCGAATTTAAACCCGCCGAACGGCGATTTTGTGGCAAGCAAAACCTTGTCGCGGTAGCCGTCCTGCAATGCCTTGCCCACAAAGCCCTCGCTTTTGCCGTTGTGATAGAAAAAGGCGGTATCTATGTAGTTGATGCCGTTGTCAATGCCGTCGCGCACAATGCGCATCGCCTCTTTTTCGTCGATGCTGTGGGTTAAATTGTCAAGCGTGGGCAGGCGCATACAGCCAAAGCCCAACGCCGAAACCTTTTCGCCTGTTTTGCCGAAATCACGGTATTGCATAAAATCACTCCTCTGTTTATTCTAAACCCAATATATCCCGCACCACCGCGCCCGCGAGAATCATTCCGGCTGTGGGCGGGCAAAACGCGGTACTGCCCGGCAGATGCCGTCCGTTCTCTTTCGGCGCGCCGCCGATGGGTGTTAAGGGAATTTCTTTGGAATAGACCACTTTTAATTTTTTTACGCCCCGTTTACGAAGTTCTGTTCGCATCACGCGCGCCAGCGGGCAAACCGAGGTTTTGTAAATATCGGCGATTTCAAACAACTCCGGGTGCAGTTTGTTGCCCGTGCCCATAGAAGAAATCAGCGGCACACCTGCATTTTGGCAACGGACGGCAAGCTCGATTTTCCCCGCCACGGTATCAATCGCATCTACAACATAGGTATACTGTGAAAAATCAAATTCCCCTGCCGTTTCAGGTGTAAAAAAGACATTGTGCGTATGCACGGTCATTTCGGGGTGAATATCCAAAAGCCGTGCGCGCATCACTTCGGTTTTTTCGCGCCCGACGGTTGACGCAAGCGCGATTATTTGACGGTTGCGGTTGCTCTCGCTCACCGTGTCATTGTCAATCAAATCGAGCGTACCGACGCCGCTTCTGGCAAGCGCTTCGCAAACATAGCCGCCCACGCCCCCGACGCCGAACACGGCGACGCGCGCGTTTTGTAAGGTTTCGATCGCCTCGTCGCCCAACAAAAGCGCCGTACGGGCAAAGATTTCGTCCATAAAAGCCCTCCGTTCATACGGGTATATTATACAAAATTACGAAGCCGTTTGCAATCCCCACGATAAAAACGCCACGCAAATTCTTGTTAAATGTTTCACAAAATCACTTGTTTATTCTTGTGAAAAATCCATAAATAACACGGTGAAAACTTATTCACTTTATCCCTTGTTTTTGGCGCTTTGCCGTGTTAAAATTAGGATAAATTTTTACATTTAAGGGAGAAATGTTCATGGGTAAACTCAATAACATTGATAAGGCTGCCGAAGGGAAAGGCAGTGGCATCAACACGCTTTGGCAGTTTGTCAAATTCATCGTGGTCAGCCTCGGGGCGTGCATTGTGCAGTTTGGCTTGGTCAACATCTTACCGCTGATTTTCCGCCCGCTGTATGACAGCCCCTGCGATTTCTTTGTATTCCACTATCCCGCGGAGGACGGCGGTTGGGGCTATTTCTGGGTATTCGCCATTTCCAACATCACGGCGCAAATCGTCGCGTTCTTTATCAACAAAGAAAAGACCTTTAACTCCGGTGCAAACACAAAAGTTGTCTTGCCGATTTACATTGTGTTCACCGTGGCGCTGATTTGCTTCTCGCAATGGCTCAACCCCACCATTTACGGTTGGATTCTCAACGACATTGGTTGGTCGGACGCCGCGGCAAGAAATATTGCTACTGCGGTTTGCTCGGCATTGCAGTTCTTCCTGTACTTCCCTGTGGATAAAATCCTGTTCCACAAAAAGAAAGAGGAAAAAACCGAAGAAAAAGCCGCTGAAAACGAAGATGCCCCCGCAGAGGCAAAATAATTTACAATCTGTAACAAAACACCCCGTCTAAATGAATTGCACCCCATTTGTTAGACAAGTATGGTATACTATCTAACAAGAGGGGTG
>JBJEPU010000024.1:0-3375 GCA_051881395.1 Candidatus Fimenecus sp. | reverse complement strand
CCTTAAAATCGGTTTGCCACAGTTCGTTGCAGTGTTCTTTTTCAAACCGAATGAATGCTTGATGTTTCCGGCTTTCTTCGGCAGATATACAACCATATCGGTTGAGGATATTGTTAACGGTTTTCACGCACGGAATGGCATAACCTTGCCGTTCTAAAACTTCTTTCAGTTTCTTGGCGCCCCACCCCGGATTTTCCATTCGAAGTGCCACTATCCGTTCTTCCGTTTCGATTGGTGTACGATTAGCAATCGTAAATGGCTTTCGGCTTTTGTCCGACAAATCCGCATTTTCTGCATATCGTTCCACCCATTTGTATCCGGTTTTTCGTGTAATCCCGAACTCTCGGCATAACGCGCTGAAATTTTTGCTCTCTTTTGCAGCCTCGGCAAATTCTTTTCTTTGTTCTTCCACAGTTTTACGCTCCCACGGCATCTAAAACACTCCTTTTTTAGTATTTTATTTGCCTTTTATTTTATCATAAAACTGTATACTATGTCCTTGCACTCCTGTTTACTATGTTATTACACTATACACGACCTCGGCCGCCCGCGGAATTTGATGTGATTTTATGCGGGCGTGGAAGCCCGCCACTACGCGGTGTTCGCCCGCAGAATTTGATATATTTTTGCGGAACAACACTAAGGTTGTTCCCTACACACCGTTGGGGGCGAACTGTGTTCGCCCGCCTGATTGTCATTCTGAGCCGACAGTCGAAGAATCTCGTTTCGCACATTCTTGACTTTGAGCTGTTGGAGATCCTTCGCTTCGCTCAGGATGACATGTTGGGGGTGTAGGAGTATTAACATGGCGCCGAGTCGTCGCCCCCTACGCGCTTTCATTTTTATGCATTATCTTCGGGCGCACGCGGCGGTGTTTTTGAAAAAATACAGCCGCAATCGGTTTGGCGGTAAAGGTCGAGGTCTTTCGAGAGGGTTATGGAGCGTTTATAGCCCTCTTTCTTTTTGAAATCCGACGGCAAAAACTTCACGCCGTATGTTTCGCCCAATGCTTTGCCGATTTCATTTAACAGCGCGGCGTTTTTGTGGGGGCTTACGGTCAGCGTGGTGGTGAAATAGTCGAAACCGTGCGCTTTTGCCGTTTTTGCGGTTTGTCGCAGTCGCAGTTTAAAGCATTCCGTACAGCGCGCGCCGCCTTCGGGCTCGTTTTCCAAGCCTTTTGCGGCTTCAAAAAAGGCTTCGGGGTCATAGGGCGCGTTAAGCGTTTGGACAGTTTCACAAAACGGCGCTTGCAAGAGTTTCGGAAACTGCGCAAGGCGTTTTTCGTATTCTGCCTGCGGGTGAATATTCGGATTGTAAAAATACACCGTCACCGCAAAGGATTTTGTAAGCGTTTCCAACACCGCACTCGAACACGGCGCGCAACAGCATTGCAATAAAAGCCGCGGACGCGTGTTCTCGGGCAAGCGGGCAATTTCCTGTTCCATTTCGGTTTGGTAGTTGGTTTTCATTGTGTTTCCTCTTTTCCGTTCCCGTTTAGTGTAAGCGGTTTTACGGGATTTGTCAAGGCGGCGGGCAACACTCGCCTACTCTGTCATTTTGAGGCGAAGCCGAAGAATCTCTTGCAAATTCAGATGAGATCCTTCGCTACGCTCAGGATGACATTTTTTGTTTTATGTGACGCAATACAGAGTTTTAAAATCATCAGTTGAAATTACTAAAAAACTGTGTTATACTGTTAACAATCAGCGAAAGAATGGAAAAATCGGCGCTTTTTTCCTGTTTTCGCTCTTTGAATGCAGAAATTTGGAGGTAGATGTATGAAAGTATTTATGATTGGCGGCACAGGTCTTTTGGGCTGTGAGGCTGCCAGAATCCTCATTGAAAGAGGGCACGAAGTCAAGAGCGTTGCGCTCCCGCCCCTGCCCGAAGGTGCACCCATTCCGGAAGAAATGGAGCTCATTTTCAAAAACATCAATGAAATGTCGGACGATGAAATCCGCGAAATGCTCAAAGGCTGTGATTGCTTTGTGTTCGCGGCGGGCATTGACGAGCGCAAGGAATGCCCCGCGCCTGTTTACGATTCCTACTACAAATTCAACATTGCGCCGCTGGAAAGAATCCTTCCCCTCTGCAAAGAAGCCGGCTTAAAACGCGCGGTTGTGCTCGGCTCTTATTTCAGCTGGCTTGCCAAAGAGCGCCCCGATATGCCGATTTGTGAAAAGAACCCCTACATTAAGAGCCGTATTGACCAGGAAAAGGTCTGCGAAAAATATGCCGACGAAAACTTCGATGTTTCTGTTTTGGAACTGCCCTACATCTTCGGCACACAGCCCGGCAGAAAGCCTGTTTGGGTTATCTTGATTGAGCAAATCGAGTTTATGGACAAATGGCCTTTCACAATGTATCCGAAGGGCGGCACCACGATGCTCACCGTCCGTCAGGTCGGCCAGGCAATTGCCGGTGCTTGCGAAAAAGAGGTCGGCGGTTTCCGCGCATACAAAATCGGTATGTATAACATGACTTGGAAAGAATTCCTTGCCATCGTTTACGAAGCTCGCGGCATGAAGGGCAGAAAGATTATGGGCGTTGCACCGTGGATGATGAAAATGGGCATGGGCAAGGTCATTAAAGACTACGAAGCCCGCGGCGTGGACAGCGGTATGGACCCGCTGTATCTCCCCTACATCATGGATGTCAACATTTTCACCGAACAGAAAGACTGCTTGGAGCTGGGCGTCACCGAGGACGATATCAAAGCGGCAATTTTTGACTCTATCAAAGTCAGCGAAGATTCGTTCAGAGGTAAAGTACAGTTGCTCGATATGAAAGGCGAATAATTTGCGCTTGCAAATGAAAGACAAAAAAGCGATGAGACCGGATTTCCTGTCTCATCGCTTTTCTTTTAAAGCTTTTTGTTATTTCCGTTTGGCAAGCGCATATACAATCCCGCCTGCCGCCGCAACACTTGCGGCGATACCGACTTTTTTCAATTTCGGCAATACCGATTCCACACTCGGCGGTGCATAGGAATACAAAAGATATTTCGGTTTATTTTTGATGTCCCGCGCCGTGAACAAATCTTTATATAACAAGGTGTGCGTCTCGAAGGTATGTAAGTTCTCCGTGTTTAAGTCAATCAACCGCACACCGCGATTGCGTTTCGGACCATACACATTGAAGCCGCACCCTTGCGTATAGCCAAGCAACATATTTTGATAGCGGCTGACGAAACTGTTGTTGTGGTCATGTCCAAAGAACATAGCAAGGGTGTCGCCCATTTCGGAAACGGCGGCAAATTCGCCCGAGTTTTCGGCGGGAGTTGCGGGGGTTTCCAATAGGAAATCGCAATTCCCTTTCTGCAAAAATCGCTCGTCAATGTCATAAAACTTTCCTGCGTGCGCGCGGAACCCCTCG
>JBJEPU010000023.1:0-3435 GCA_051881395.1 Candidatus Fimenecus sp. | reverse complement strand
TGTGCCGGCAGTGGTTGGCTTTTGGCTCGGCACTTTGTTTTTACTGCTTTTAGACCGTATTATTCCCCATTTGCACCGCGGCAGTTCCCAAGCCGAGGGCTTAAAAAGCGGCTTCGGCAGAAGCACAATGCTTGTTTTGGCGGTTGCACTACATAATCTGCCGGAGGGTATGGCGGTCGGCGTGGTATATGCCGGTTGGCTGGCAGGGGACAGCGGCATCACCTTGGCAGGCGCATTGGCGTTGTCGCTCGGGATTGCCATTCAGAATTTCCCCGAGGGCGCAATTATCTCCATGCCGTTGCGCGCAGAAGGCGCGTCCAAATCCAAAGCATTTACCTACGGTGCACTGTCGGGCATTGTTGAACCGATCGGTGCGTTGCTGACCATATTGCTTGCAAGCGTCGTTGTGCCCGCTTTGCCGTATTTTTTGAGTTTTGCGGCGGGCGCCATGCTCTATGTTGTGGTCGAGGAACTAATCCCCGAAATGTCCACGGGGAAACATTCCAACCTTGGTACAGTATTTTTCGCCGTCGGTTTTACGGTAATGATGGCGTTGGATGTGGCGCTTGGCTGATTCCATTTGTATTTTCCGGCTGTAACAGCCGTTTGTAACTTGCGTCCATACCAATCGCGCCGAGCGGTGCTGTGATTAAAATGGACAGCACGGCAACGGACAAGACAATGTTGCCGCAGGGTAATCCGAGCGACAACGGTATACCGCCGATTGCCGCCTGTACAGTCGCTTTCGGCAGATATGCAATCACGCAGTACAGTCTTTCCTTGCGGTTTAAGGCGGTGCCGAGCATACATATCCACACGCCCACCGAACGGAAGATAAGCCCTGTGGCAATCATCAGCACGGCGCCGAGCCCCGCTTCCAGTGTGTAGCGAATATCGACCGCCGCACCCACAAGGACAAATAAAACCACCTCAGCCGCAAGCCACAACTTTCCATATTTCTCCCGCAGACGCGCGGTCACTTGCGGCACGCTGCGCATGGCAATCGCCATGGCCATACACATCACGGCAATTAAGCCCGATACGGCAACTTTTCCCTCCAAAAAGGTTTCCAAAGCCAAAAGCAGGAATGCCGCGCTCAAAAGAATGATGACTTTCAAACTGTTGCGCACCAAGTGTTTGTGCGCGTAAGCGGTTTCAAAAAGCCAAGAAAGAGCAAGGCCGACTGCCGTGCCGCAAAGCATGCCGAGTACAATGGAAATCGGGATATTCAAAAAATCCATCACGGCGGCGCGCTCGCCCTGTGCCATATCGATAAAAGTGGAAAACAGTACGATGACAAATACATCGTCGAGTGACGCGCCAGCCAAAATCATTTGCGGAATGCCTTTTTGCGTTCCGTATTTTTCGTCCATTAACTGCACCATTCTCGGCACAACCACCGCGGGGGAGACCGCTCCGAGTACAGCCCCCATAATCGCCGCATCCAAGTGGCTTATACGAAGCACTGCGGGCGCAAATAACACGAATGCGGCAATTTCAAATACCGCCGGCAGGAAAGAGAGCAGGAGAGCCGACCGACCCACTTTTTTCAAATCATGCACATCGAGCGACAAACCGGCTTTAATCAGAATAATGACAAGCGCCAACTTCCGTAACTCTGCGGAAATGCCGAGTATGGAATTATCCAGTAGGTCCAAAACATACGGACCGAGCAGAATGCCTGTCAGTAGCATACCGATAATGCGCGGCAGTTTGATTTTTTGGCAAATTGCGGCAAGGCTTAGCCCCACCAAAAAAATGAGAGCAAGTGAAGTTAACATATTTTCCTCCGATAACGCAAAAAAAGCCGACAATTTCTGCGATACAATCACAGAAGTCATCAGCCTTTGTAAGCGGTTTAGGGTAAAGTGCAGGAATACACTTTACCCACGGGAGAACTTCATTCCCGTTGGCGGTATTATAGCATTTATCTATGCGGATTGCAATGGATTTTATGTATTTTCGGCGCAAATTTCGCAAATTGTTTTCTGCTAAGTTGTTCTTAATCGGAAAAGAGGAATTGAAATGATAGATATTTGTTTTTCCCAGTCTGACGCGGCTGTTCTCGGTGTGATTTTGAATACAAAAGAGGAAATCGGAGAAATCGCCGAAGCGACAGCCAATATGTTCCCGTCGCCCGAAATACAAGAAATTTTGACAGCGCCGAGCGACGAACAAGTTGAGATTTCTTTGTGGTTGAATTTGGGCGAAATCGCGGCGGAACAGTTTGCCAAAAATCGAATAGAGGTTTTGTGTGCCTTCTACGACCGAAAAAGCAAGGCGCGGCGTAGATATATCGCCTATATAAAAGCGGTGCAAAGTGTGGTTGCGGCGGCTGAAAATCATGTGCCGTTGCGTATTTGGTATTCCTATGCGGAATACGCCATGTGCGGCTTGTACTATATTTGCAGTCAACTTGAAAATACCGACGCCGATATTACATTGATTCCGTTCCCAGTGGATTCTAAATGTAAAACATGGGCGATGTGTTTGGGAGAACCGATGGACTATCTTCATCTTGCACACAAAGCCACCAAAGAAGAAATTGCTTTGCATGCACGGGAATGGGAACGGTTGCGCCGCGAAAACGGTCTGTTGCGTGTGAATGAAAACGGCGTTTTGAAAAGTGCAGGGGAAGACTATTTTGATACATTTATACTGGAAAATCTCACCGAGGCACCGATGCAAATGGTGAACTTGATTGCGCAGGTGTTGGGGAAAACCTTTGATCGAAACCAGTATGTCCCCGATGGCTTTGTGTGCGACAGAATTCTTGACCTCATCGACCGAGGGAAGATTAAAATTGTAGGGGAATACGAACCCAAAAGTCGAATGGACACATTCCCGCATTATCTGTTGCAGAAAGCGTAAACCGCGAAATCTAACCCTATAAGAATGAAAAAACTGACTTGCATTTTGACTTGCATGTTGACTTGAACTTTTACGATTTTTTATACTTTTTACGGGATATTTTTAAAAATGAACGAAAATAAAAAAGCCTTGCAAACCCTTATATATCAAGGATTTTCAAGGCTTTTCGTATGGCAGGGGCTTCAAGGACTTGAAGTTGCTTCGCAACCCCTCTTGCGGTGCCCGAAATTGCTTTGCGGCTTGGAGCGCCGCGCAATTTCGACCGCTGCGCCAACCCTTGCTCCCTTTATCCGCCGCCGGCGGCGGTCTCCAAAACCGCGTGCCGAGGGTTCAAAACCATTTGCACAAACGAAAAAGAAAAAGAGCCGTAAAACGACTCTTTTTATTTTTGGCAGGGGCAGAAGGACTTGAACCCTCGGCACGCGGTTTTGGAGACCGCTGCTCTACCAACTGAGCTATACCCCTATATTCGGTTAAAACAAATCCGATAAGTAAAACTGGTGGGCCATCAGGGACTCGAACCCCGGACCGTCCGGTTATGAGCCGGATGCTCTAACCAACTGA
>JBJEPU010000022.1:0-3472 GCA_051881395.1 Candidatus Fimenecus sp. | reverse complement strand
ATGCGCTTTCAAATGCAGACGAAACATCCAAAACCGTTTTCAGTGCTTGATTTTGCAAAAGCGACGCGGTCACATTCGGCTCTGGAAGCATATAAATCGTTTGGTCATCTGCCCCTGCCGCCGCGGCAAGTGTGGCAACTTCGGCGTGCTCCGATTTGAATTCCACGGTCACCTTATCCGTAAGACCGTTTTTCTCCAACAGATAGTTAAGCACATATTCGGGTGTTGCGCCCTGCCCCGCGGTCACAACGGTTTTGCCCTCCAAAGCGGAAATGTCGGCAAGCTCCTGTGTCGACAGCATATACAGCGTGCCGAGCGTGTTGATTGCCAAAATCTGCACGCCGCCGTTGAGCTTGTTATACAGTACCGATGCCATATTCAGTGGTACGGCGGCAACATCATAGCTACCTTCCACAACGCCGTTCAACACTTCGGTCGGGTCGGTGCAAAGTGTTACGGTATAATCATTTTTTGCTTTACCCGCATCGTCATCCGCCCACAGTTTTGCCGTACCGATACCGGTCGGTCCTTTCAAGGTTGCCATACGGACAACGGTCTTGGTGTCAGACACGTTTCCGTCCGTGTTTGCGCCGCACGCGGCAAGCGACAGCACCAAAAGCACTGCCAACAAAAGTGAAATTGCTTTTTTCATAGTTCTGCTCCTTCAAGTATTGTTATTTTTTTGTCGCCGTACAGAAGTTTTCCGCTTGCGGAAAGCTGTTCGAGCGCGCGGTATATTCCCGCACGGCTGACATTGATTTGCCTTGCCAATTCCGTCACGCACACACGCTCTATTACGCCGTCGGGACTACTGATGCTTTTTAAATAATGCAACAGTTTTTCCACGCCGTTCGGGGCGGTGTAGGCTTCGATTTTTTCATTGAGAAAGTATATCCGTTTGGAAAGATACCCGATATAGTTTTTGGCAAATATCGGATTGTTTTCAATCAAGCGGTCGATACCGTCTTTTTGCAGAAACACAACCTTGCACGCCGTTTTCGCAACGACGGTATTTACAAAGCGCTCTGCCGCATTGTAAAGGGTAACGGCGCCGAACAGACCGCCCGGTTTCAGCACGCTGACGGTCAGGTAATCCTTTTCTACGCGCGCTTCGCCCTGTAACAGCACGCCGATACATTTTTCGGTGCTTGCGGGGGAATACAGCACTTCCTCCTTTGCAAAGGCAACCACCCTTGCCGCCGAGCAAAGCAACTGTTCCAACGCAAACATATCCGCCGAAGAGAATATATCGGCTTGCGATAAGACATGCAAACAGAGTTTCTTGTCGGATTCCGTCAAAAAAGCGCCCTCCAAACTGTCTCATTTGATACACTATCGGCAGTATAGCAGTTTTTTTCGGATTCGTCAATCCTTTTTTACGCAAATTTATACCTATTCGGTGAAAAAACCAACAATTTGTTCACAAAGTATGGGTTGTTTTTTCATAAATAGTTTGTTAAAATAGTATCGAACTTGCGAAGGACATTCGCAAAACAAAAAGGAGTGTATCAACATGGCAAACAGATTTGTACTCAACGAAACTTCTTATCACGGCAAAGGTGCCATTCAGAGCATCGCCGACGAAGCAATCGCGCGCGGCTTTAAAAAGGCGTTCGTTTGCTCCGACCCCGACCTTATCAAGTTCGGCGTGACCAAAAAGGTTACGGATGTTTTGGACGCAAAAAACTTGGCATATCAAATTTATTCCGACATCAAACCGAACCCGACCATTGAAAACTGCCAGCACGGCGTAGACGAATTCAAGGCTTCGGGCGCGGATTACTTAATCGCCATCGGCGGCGGCAGTTCCATGGACACCGCAAAAGCCATCGGCATTGTTGTGGCAAACCCCGAATTCTATGACATCAGAAGCTTAGAAGGCGTGGCACCGACCAAAAATAAATGTGTACCGATTATTGCCGTTCCCACCACAGCAGGCACTGCAGCGGAAGTCACCATTAACTATGTTATCACCGACGCCGAGAAAAACCGCAAAATGGTTTGCGTTGATGTGCACGACATCCCCGTGGTCGCTGTGGTTGACCCCGATATGATGTCGAGTATGCCCAAAGGCTTGACTGCCGCTACCGGTATGGACGCACTCACCCACGCAATTGAAGGCTACATTACCGCCGGTGCTTGGGAGCTTTCCGATATGTTCCACCTGAAAGCGATTGAAATCATTGCCAAAAATCTGCGCGGCGCTGTTGCGAACACACCCGAAGGCAGAGAAGGCATGGCACTCGGTCAGTATGTTGCCGGCATGGGCTTCTCGAATGTCGGTTTGGGTATTGTGCACTCTATGGCACACCCGCTTGGCGCACTGTATGACACCCCGCACGGTGTGGCAAACGCAATTATCTTGCCGACTGTTATGGAATACAACGCACCCGCAACCGGCGAAAAATACAGAGATATTGCCAAGGCAATGGGTGTTGACGGCGTAGACGCCATGACGCTTGAAGAAGCACGCAAAGCCGCGATTGACGCTGTAAAGCAGTTGTCGAAAGATGTCGGCATTCCCGCAGACCTCAAAGAAATCGTCAAGAGAGAAGACCTTGACTTCTTGGCACAGTCTGCTTATGATGACGCTTGCCGTCCCGGCAACCCGAGAGAAACCAGCGTTGCCGAAATCAAAGCGCTGTACGAGTCGCTTCTGTAAGCAGCGTATTTGCAACCATATAACATAATGACCGCCCGCAATGTAAAAACTGCATTGCGGGCGGTTTTTTGTGCTATCACACGGTTTGATAAAACAAACCGTGGCGCGTACAGTACCAAAGCAAAGTGCCGTGCGCGAAAAACGGCAGGCGCGTTTGCAAATCCCATTCGGGGTACTGCTTACGGATAACAACGGTGTCTCCGTTTAAAAATGCGATAAATGAAATATAATGGGATTTCTGCATTTCGTGTGCAGAAGAAATACAGTATTCGTTTTCGATGATTTCCACGGTCAGTTTCCCATGTTCCTCTGCCTTTTGCGGTTTTAATGCGTTCAATTTCTTACCGCAACAGCACGGTGCCGCTTCGCCGACCGAAAAAAGCAAATTTCCGCAAACAGGGCAAACATAAAAATGCATTTTTCGCATATTACCGATAACGGGTTGATTGGCTTCTAATTCCCCCGCAAGCAGTTTTTCCAAATCCACTTGAAACACCGCGGACAAATCCGCAAGCAACGACACATCGGGTGCGCCTTTGCCGCGTTCCCATTTGGAAACGGTTTTGTCGCTAATTTGCAATTTTTCGGCAAGTTGCGCTTGGGTCAGATGCTGTTCTTTGCGTAAGGTGTAAATTAAACTGCCGATTTTTTGACTGTCCATTCAAAATCTCTCCTTTCTGTTCACAGTATACCGCAAAGCGAAGTATTACACAATCGACGGTTCGTAGAGTTTTATATTTTTTGCATTTTCGTGCATGTAGGTTTGTCAATGATATGTTACAAAATCAGAAAACCTCACCGTTGGAGATA
>JBJEPU010000021.1:0-19165 GCA_051881395.1 Candidatus Fimenecus sp. | reverse complement strand
ACCTCCCCATTCATTGGGGAGGTGGCACGCGCAAAGCGCGTGACGGAGGGGCAAATCACATCAAAATCCACGGGCGGGCGTGGAACCCCGCCCCTACGCTCGCATTACATTTTGTGCGTAGGGAACGGCCGTACCGTTCCGTAAAATTACATCAGAATCAAAACAGGGTGTCGGAAGACACCCTGTTTTTTCATATTCTTTTCAAAAGACGAAACATTTATTTGCGCTTATACGGTGTGGGAATGTCAGTTGACAGGGCAATATAGTCAATGGACACACCGTAATAGTCAGCAAAGCATTTCACAACATCCAACGGCGGCGTTCGTTCGCCCCGTTCGTATCGTATATAGGAATTTTTAGAGATATACGCGATTTTTGCACAGTCTTCTTGCGTTAGGTCGTGATCTTCCCGCAAAAGGCGCAATCTTGTTTCCATTTCACATCACCGAAAACAGTATAGCAAAATATGCCGTGCAGAGTTGACAAAATGCCCCATATGGGGTATCATACAATTACCCAAACGGGGTATTGGAAAAGCAATCTTGTTTTGTGTCTTGCGTGGAAAGGAATAAAGATATGTCAGTTTTACATTCTCTTTACTATGGAAACCTCAATCCTGCTGACCGTCCGTATGCACCGAACAGCACTTCTGCGGATTTTCGCAATTTGTTGAAACAGCAAGCCGAAGTCGGCGATTATCTAAATTCGTATACAGACACACAGGTGCAAAAATGGTTTTTCTCTTATTGTGAATTGCAGGCGAAAATCAGCGCGGCAGAGCAGGAAGAATTGTTTGCATATGCATTTCGTCTCGGTGCGCGTATGTATCGGGAGACCTTTGCACCGCGCGACGGCGTTTTGCAAGAGGATTTTTAATGTAAGGTGGTTTTGCAAAAGGACAGTACAATATAGAAATGTCATTCTGAACGAAGTGAAGAATCACAAACAGCACAAAGTGTATAATATGAAAAACGAGATTCTTCGCCTAACGGCTCAGAATGACAATCGGCGGGCGTGGAAGCCCGCCGCTACGCGTACAAATCCTAATTTATTTTCGTGCTTGCCGATACAATAAACACCCCCGACTTGCTGTCGGGGGTGTTTGTATGCGTACTCTCTTATTTCTTTTTCTTTGCGGGGGATTTTTTCGCGGGCTCTGCTTTTGCGGCAGTCGCCTTTTTCTCTGCCTCTTTCTTGGCGGAGGCGGCGGGCTTTTCGGCTTTCGGTGCGGCGGACTTTTTCGCCGCTTTCGGGGCGTCTGCGCCGGCAACGAACGCCGATTTTGTGTGCCAAATGTCGCGTGCATAATCGTTAATCGCACGGTCGGCGGCAAATCTGCCTGCGCCTGAAATGTTCATCAGCGACATTCTGTTCCATTTTTCACGGTCGGCAAAGGTTTCTACCGCTTGATGCTGTGCGCGGCGGTAATCGGCGAAGTCCGCCAAAACCATATACGGGTCGTGATTTAAAATCGTGCCGCCGATTTCGGGGAACTGCTCGCCCGCAATACCGCAACGGTTGATGAAATCAATCGTATTGTGCAATTCGGCGTTGTTGTTGTAATAATTCTGCGGATTGTAGCCACGGCGCTTCATTTCCTCGACCTCGGGGGTGGACATACCGAAAATGAAAATGTTATCATCGCCTACCGCGTCATAGATTTCTACATTCGCGCCGTCCATCGTGCCCAAAGTGACCGCACCGTTAATCATCAATTTCATATTGCCCGTGCCGCTCGCTTCCGTACCTGCAAGCGAAATCTGCTCGGAAATATCGGCGGCGGGCATCAGATTTTCCGCCATGGTAACATTGTAGTCCTCACAGTACACAACTTTCAGTCTGCCGCGTACATCGGGGTCATTGTTAATCATATCCCCAAGCGCGCAAATGAAAGCGATAATCTTTTTCGCCATAAAGTAGCCCGAAGCCGCCTTTGCGCCGAAAATATAGGTGTGCGGTGCATAGTCCGCGTTCGGATTTTCTTTAATGGCAAGATATTCGGTCAGAATGTTCAATGCGTTCAAGTGCTGGCGCTTGTACTCGTGCAAGCGCTTGACCTGCACATCGAAAATCGAGGTCGGGTCTAATTTCACGCCTGTATTCTTATATACCTGTTCGGCGAAACGCTCTTTGTTGTGGGTTTTGATGCGTTCAAGTTCTGCCAAAACGGTTTTATCGTCTTTGTAATCGCGCAATTTCAAAAGTTCATCCGCGTGATACACAAATCCGTCGCCGATGAGCTCTTTTAAGAGTTTGTCAAGCTCGGGATTGGATTGGCACAGCCAGCGGCGGTGCGCAATGCCGTTTGTAACATTTTTGAATTTGTTGGGCGTTAAGGTATAGAAATCATGGAACACGGTGTCTTTCAGGATTTCACTGTGCAATGCCGACACGCCGTTGACAGAGTGCGAGGATGCCACGCAGAGGTTTGCCATCCGCACCACGCCGTTCGACATAATCGCCATACGCTCGACTTGGTCGGCGTTGTTCGTTGCCTGCCACACATAGTTGCGGAAGCGGTTGTCGATTTCTTTGGTAATCTGCCAAATGCGCGGCATTAAGCGTTTATACAAATCTTCGGGCCAGCATTCCAGCGCCTCTTTCATCACGGTGTGGTTGGTGTATGCCACCGCGCTTGTGACGATGTTCCACGCATCGTCCCAACCGTAACCGCATTCGTCAAGCAAAATGCGCATCAGTTCAGGCACGGCCAAGGTCGGGTGGGTATCGTTCAAATGAATGGCGACCTTTTCGGCGAAGTTATCCATTGTGCCGAACACGCGCAAATGACGGTGCACAATGTCCTGAATGGACGCGGAAACTAAGAAATACTGCTGGCGCAGGCGCAAGGATTTGCCCTCGGGGTGGTTGTCGGCGGGGTAGAGGACCTTGGAAATGACCTCTGCCATTGCGTTTTGCTCCATCGCGCGCATATAGTCGCCCTGGTTAAACAAAGACATATCAAGTGCGGGCGCTTTTGCCTGCCACAAGCGCAAAACGGAAATGCCCTTGCCGTCCTTCCCCGAAACATACATATCGTAAGGCACTGCCTGCACGGGCTTGTAGTTCGCAAGCTCCACATGATGGAATTGGTTGTCCCACGAATCCATCACATCGCCCTCAAAGCGGACTTCAATCGCGCTTTCCTCGTGCGGCACAAGCCAAACCTCGCCGCCGGGCAGCCAAAAGTCGGGCAGTTCCGTCTGCCAGCCGTCCACAAGTTTCTGTTTGAAAATACCCGCTTCATAGAGAATGGAATAGCCGCGTGCGGGGTAGCCTTGCGTGGCAAGTCCGTCCAAATAGCACGCCGCCAAGCGCCCGAGGCCGCCGTTGCCGAGGCCTGCGTCGGGTTCGCATTCATACAAATTTTCGAGCTTGACGCCGTAATCGGACAGCACGCTGTCAAACACCTCGGTCAAATTGAGGTTGTAGAGGTTGTTTTTGAGCGAGCGACCCATCAAAAATTCCATGCAAAGGTAATAGACCTTTTTGGTGCCTGCCTTTGCGGCTTCTTCGGAAAACTCCGCTCTGCCCGCGCTCATCATATCGCGGACCATCAGAGCGATTGCCTTGTAATACTGCTCGTCGGTTGCCTCCTCGGGCGTGACGCCCATAAAGTGCGAAAGTTTTGCCGTTAACAGCTCTTTTGCTTTCTTTTTCGATAATGCGTAATTCATACATATCCTCCAAAAAAATTGAAATAAAAACCAATTTTTGAAAATTCTTTGTATATAATATACTAAAATAATGAAAATAGCAACCATAAAGAGAAAATTCCTTGTATTTCGGCAATATGCCCAAAACCGCGCGTGACGCGGTGCAAATCGTCGGTTTGCTTTGTAGATAGTCTTTACAGTGTCCTCTCGATTGAAAAATACATCGTGTAGGGAACGGTCGTACCGTTCCGTAAAATGCCATCAAAAACCACGGGCGGCCGGGTCGACCACCCCTACGAGTAGGGAACGACCTCAGTGTCGTTCCGCAAATTATATCAAAATCTGCGGGCGGGCGTGGAAACCCGCCCCTACGCACGCACCGAAATTGTAGGGGGCGTCGACTCGGCGCCCCGTGAGAGAGCGGATATATTCGGTACAGCGCTTACGCGCCTATATTGAAAAGTTTCCCTTGACAAATCCATTTGCGCATTATATAATACATAGGCTGATTCGGTATGCACGGATTTTGGCATAGACCCGATAGAAAGACATTGGGTATTCACCTGACCTTCTTCTGTGCTGCGCGACAGGCAAATTTTAAAAGAGGTGAAAAACAATGACCAAAGAAGAAAAACAGGCAATCATCGCGGAATACGCGACGCACGAGGGTGACACCGGTTCGCCCGAGGTTCAGGTAGCGGTGCTTACAAAGCGCATCAACGACTTGACCGAGCACTTGAAAACCCACAAGAAAGACCACCATTCCAGACGCGGTCTTTTGATGATGGTCGGTCACAGACGCAACCTGCTTGCGTATTTGCAGAAAACCGATATTGAAAGATACCGTTCTTTGATTCAGAGACTCGGCATCCGTAAATAAGTTGGGAATTGAGGCAAGCGGCTTTCGGGTTGCTTGCCTTGAATTGCTTTTTAGAACACGAAATCGACGGGGCTTTTTCGGTCGTTTAGCGGTAAATGGAGCCGTTCAAAATGTGCGGACGGTTGCATTTATTGCTAAAAACCGGCTTTGCCTCGCGGAAATATGAAAGAAAAAGAGGTAAAGGTATGTTTTTTAAAGACTACAAGGTTTTTGAAACCGAACTTGCCGGCAGACCGTTAAAAGTGGAAGTCGGCAAAATGGCGCAGCTTGCGGGCGGCTCCTGTCTTGTCCGCTACGGCGAGACCGAAGTGCTTTGCACCGCCACAATGGCAGCAAAACCGCGTGAGGGCGTGGATTTCTTCCCGCTTTCCGTGGATTTTGAAGAAAAACTCTATTCCGTGGGCAGAATTCCCGGCTCTTTCCAGCGCCGCGAAGGCAGAGCGAGCGAAAAGGCTACGCTTGCCGCGCGCGTGATTGACCGCCCGATTCGCCCCCTGTTCCCCAAAGATATGCGCAATGATGTCGGCGTGGTGGCAACGGTGATGTCCGTTGACCCCGACTGCTCGCCCGAAATCACCGCCATGATCGGTGTTTCGGTTGCCATCAGCATTTCCGAAATCCCGTGGGACGGCCCCATCAGCGGCGTTTCCGTCGGTTTGGTGGACGGCGAATATGTCATCAACCCCACCGCCGAACAGCGTGAAAAATCGCAGATGGCGGTTACCGTGGCTTCGACCGACACCTTGGTCGCCATGATTGAAGCGGGCGCAAACGAAGTGCCCAACGATGTGATGTTTGACGGCATTATGTTCGGCCATGAAACCAACCAAAAAATCGTGGAATTCATCAAAGGCATTCGCGACGAAGTCGGAAAAGAGAAGGTTTCCTTCCCGTCAAATGACCCGTCGCCCGAGTTGTACGAAGCGATTAAAGAATTCGCGATTGACGATGTGCGCGCCGCGCTCGATACCGATGACAAACGCATTCGTGACGAGCGCTTGAAACCCATTTATGACGCGGTACACGAGAAATTCGATGAAGCATACCCCGAAGAGGCTTCTAAAATCGAAGATTGCCTTTACAAATTGCAGAAATATATCGTTCGCCGTTGGCTTTTGGATGACGGCAAGCGCGTAGACGGCAGAGGCATTGACGAAATCCGTCCGCTGAATGCCGAAGTTGACCTGCTTTCGCGCGTGCACGGTTCGGGTATGTTCACCCGTGGGCAGACACAGTGCCTGTCTGTGACCACCTTAGGACCTATGAGCAACGCACAGCTTTTGGACGGCATTGACGAACAGACTGAAAAACGCTATATGCACCACTACAACTTCCCGTCCTATTCCGTCGGTGAAACCAAGCCGTCGAGAGGACCGGGCAGACGCGAAATCGGTCACGGCGCACTCGCAGAGCGCGCGCTGTTGCCCGTCATTCCGTCGGTGGAAGAATTCCCCTACTGCATTCGTGTGGTATCCGAAGTGCTTTCCTCCAACGGCTCGACCTCGCAGGGCTCGATTTGCGGCTCTACGCTGTCCTTGATGGCGGCAGGTGTGCCGATTAAAGCACCGGTTGCGGGTATTTCCTGCGGCCTTGTGACCGAGGGCGACCGCTTTATGACGATGGTCGATATTCAAGGCTTGGAAGATTTCTTCGGCGATATGGACTTTAAAGTGGCAGGTACCAAAAAAGGTATCACCGCCATTCAAATGGACCTGAAAGTGCACGGCCTTACCCCCGCGATTATCCGCGAGGCGCTGGACAAGACCTATGCCGCGCGTTGCTACATTTTGGACGAAATTATGCTGCCCGTTATTTCCGAGCCGCGCAAAGAATTGTCCAAATGGGCACCCAAAATGCTGACCACGAAAATTGACCCCGACAAAATCGGTGATGTCATCGGCAAGCAAGGCAAGGTTATTCAGAAAATCTGCGCCGAGTGCGACTGCAAAATCGATGTCAACGAAGACGGTCAGGTATTTGTTTCCGCTTTGGATTTGGATAACGCACAGAAAGCCGTGTTCATTGTAGATACCATTGCGAACGGCCCCGAGGTCGGCGCAATTTACAAGGGCATTGTTACCCGCCTGATGAGTTTCGGCGTGTTTGTTGAAATCGTGCCGGGCGTGGAGGGCATGGTACACATCAGCCACCTCGATGTCAAACGCACCGAAAAGGTCGAAGATGTTGTCAATGTCGGCGATGAAATCATCGTGAAAGTTCTGCCGAAAGATGAGCAAGGCAGACTGAACCTCTCCCGCCGCGAGGCGCTGATTGAGGTGGAAGGCTTAACCCCCGAAAACGAAATTTCGGAACGCCGCCCTGCGCCGCGCCGTGATTTCCGCCGCGGCCGCCGCGACTAAACAGAACGGCAAGGTAAAACCGTAAAAATAATTGACCCGTATGCAGAACTCTGCATACGGGTTTTGTGTTGTATGGGTATTTTTTAAATCAATTTTTACAATGTCCGCGCGCCCGAGGCAATTTGCAAAATCCAGCGTGCGTCCACGGCGTTTATCTTACCGTCACCGTTGACATCGGCAAGTTGTTCGGTAGTCCCGTCCTCTACGACGCGTGCGCCCGAAGCGATTTGCAGTATCCAACGCGCGTCCACGGCATTTGTTTTGCCGTCCCGATTAACGTCGCCCTTGGAAAAGACAAGCTCCAATTTGGAAATTGCTGTGTAAATCGCTTGTGTGTGCGCGTCCAGCGCGGCTTGGTCTGCCTGTGAAAACGCGGAAACATCGGTGGCAAGCAAAGTGTCCAACGCCGATAAGGAGTCGGGTGTATACAACGTGCGGTCAAGTTCTGATGCCGCGTTCACCGCCTCGTTGTAGGCGGAGAAATTCGCCAAACGGTATTCGGGACTGCTCAAAATCGGTGTGGTGGTGACCGTCTGCACATAGTCGCCGTCCTGACTTTCAATTACGCAGTAGTATGCCGCCGCATCATCTTGCACCTGCGGCGCGTAATACGCTTTTGTTGCGCCCGAAATCGGCGTGCCGCCCTCGTTGGAAACGGTGTCATTGCGATACCATTGGTAAGTACAGTGAATACCGACCGCGCAGACGGCAATATAGCCGACTTGCGCGTCCACCTGACTCGGCACATCGTGCACGATGGCGGGTATGGTGCAGAATGCCGCATTTTCCAAGCTGTCGGCATAGCTTTCGGCGTAGGTGCCCGCGTTGCCGTATACCGTGAATTCGGTTTGCGGTGCCGTGGCTGTAATGCGTGTGGCGGCGGCGGGCAATACCAAATCGGTTAAGCAGGACGGCAGGCTTTGTATGGTTTTGACGCTTTCAAACTGTAAAAAGGTGATTGCACTGCCGTCAAAGGCGCCGGAACTGACGGTTGTGACGGCGGGCAGCCATAAGTATTTTAATTTTGTGCAGTCTGTAAAGGTTTCTTTTTGCAGGGTTGTCACTTGCGGCAGAAACGCCATTTTCAGATTGCGACAGCCTGCAAAGGCGTTTGCCTGTACCGTGGTGGCCTGTGGGAAAAATGCCGTTTTCAAAGCCGCACAGCCGTAAAAGGCATTTTTGCCGATTTTGGTCACATTTTGAAAGTCCGCTTTCGGTAAAGCGGTATTGTAAAATGCTTCTGACGAGATTTCGGTTAAAGCAGGCAAATCTGTTTCGCGTAAGGATAAACAGTTTTTAAACAGATTTGCGGGCAGATTGGTTACAAGCGGCAGGGATACCTGCTGTAACGATGCGCAATTCTCAAATGCGCCGGTGCCGACCGAATCGGCATTCGGCAGAGAAATCTGTTCCAGCGTTGAACCGCGGAACGCATACATGCCTACTGTTTTCAGTTTGTCATTTTGCAGTGTGGTAACGCCTTTTGTATTTTCAAAGGCAGAAAGCGCAATGGACGAGGCAGAGTCAAAGGATACATTCTGCAAATTGCCGCACCCCGAAAACGCCTTGATGCCGAACGAGGTGATTTGCGCAAAGGGGAAGTCTTGAATGGCGCTGTTTTGGAACGCGCTCATCCCGACCTCGCAAATCCCCGCGCCGCGCACGCGCACCAGCGCCGTGCAACCGGAAAACGCCGAAGCGTCAATCGAAACCGCCGTGTCGGGCAGGGTGACGGCTTGCAGGGCGGTGTTGTCCTTAAATGCCGACCTGCCGATACCCGTTACAACCGTGCCGTGAATGGTATCGGGGACGGTTAAGTCGGTTTCGTTGCCGACATATGCCGTGATTTTCCCGTTATTATCAATATCATAATAGTCTTCTTCACTGCGGTTGGAGCGCACATATTTCTGCGTGACGACACTGCTTGGCAGTTTGCCTTTGGAAATGGCAACGGCGGAAACCTTGGTGTCGGTTGAAATCGGCAGCGGGTCCTTATACTGCTTGCCGTTGATAAGCCCGATGTCCGGCAAATCGCTGTCGCTGTTGAGCACATACAAAATAATCGTATCTTTTTCGGGGCAACTGAGTGTCAGGGAAAAGGATTCCAAAAATTCCCCGTCGCTTACGCTGAACACGGGGTCGGCGGTTTTCGGTTGACTGTCTAAAATATATTCTAAATATAAAATACCGTTGCCGAAGAAGTTATCGCCGTCATTCTCCAACATTTTAATCGCATACTTGGACAGCATTTCCTGCGCTTCTTCGGCTGTTTTTTTCGGATATGCCGAGCGGACAATGGCAAGCCCCGCCGAAACGAGCGGTGCCGCCATAGAGGTGCCGCTCATCACCATATAGGTATTGTTCAAATAACTGCTTTTGACATTGTCGCCGGGTGCGGCAATGTCAATCGGGCCGTTACGGTTGGAATAAGACGCCAAGGTGTTCGTCTGCGTGACGGCGCTGACGGTAAATGCGGATTCTACACAGGCAGGGGAGTAATAGGTTTTGGAAAGGTCGGCTTTGTCATTCCCCGCCGCAACAACAACATTTACGCCCTTTTCTACCGCGGCGTTGACGGAGTCGGTCATGGTTTGGCTCTCGCCGGGGCCCGACAGGCTCATATTGATGATGTTCACCCCGTCTGCGACGGCGCAGTCCACTGCCAGCGCAATTAAACTCGACGGCCCTTTGCCTTGGTTGTTGAGCACCTTGTACGGCTTGATTTTGACATTGCTGAGGGTGTTGTCCGCCAAAATGCCCGCGACATGCGTGCCGTGGCCGTAATCGTCCTCACAGCTGTTTTCCTCGCCCGTACTGCTGAGATTGAAGTGGTTCTCCAACAGCCTGCCCTCTAACAGCTCGTGGTCGGTATCGACGCCGCTGTCCAGCACGGCGACAACCAATTCGGGTAGTTGCATTTCTGCCAGCCGCAGTTTAATCGCCTCAAAACCGATTTGTTCGGAAACCCAAGACTGCGCGGTATCCCGTACCGTATACAGCAACTCCTCGGCACCGATTTCCGTTTGCGTTTGGCTGTCTGCCGTTTCGTCCTGCATCATGCGGATATAGTCCGGCTCCACATAGTCCACCGTGGGGCAGTCAACATAATAGGCATACGCGTTTTTGGCGGCGGTTTCGGTATCATACTGTAAAATATACAAATCCCGATACCCGCTGACACATTCTGAGGCACCCTGCAAGTCGATTGCAGAAGCGGATTTGACAATCAACCGTTTGGACTGAAACGCACGGTTCAGTAAAACACCGTCTTTTTTTGCATCGCTGACCGTGTAGCCGAAGGCTTCTAAAACCTCGGTGGCGGGCACAATACAGGTGTTGTTTTCAAAGCGAGCCTCGCTTTTTGCCGTGACGGTGTATGTGCCTGCGGCATTTTGCACATGTAATACGGCACTTTTGTTTTGCAGGTGCACGCTGGTACTGCCGTCCGAAAACACGCCGACTTCACTGCCGGACATTTGGAAGGTAATCGGCAACGCGCTTTGCAAACTGTCTGCATCTACCGTGCCGTCGGGCGCGGTCTCGACATATTCGTCGGAAATAAAGCTGTTGCCCTGGTCATAAGTACGCACCATTTTCAAAAGGTCCGCCGTAAATGCAAACAAGCCGTCCGATTGCCCGTCGGATGCCGCGTAAGCCGAAGCACCCGCCGAACAGGACAGCAAGCATAGTAAAATAGATAATAAAACTGCAATAAAGCGTTTCAACATATGGTGATATACTCCCCTAACATTCCCGAAACATTCCCAATTATTATAATACTATACTACAAAAATCGACATTGTGCAAGAGAAATGTTTGAAATCCCATATGCTTTATTCTTCTGAAATCGAAAAAAGGCTTTTATATCACCGCGCCGCCGTTGACCGAGAGCACCTGCCCCGTGATATAGGCGGCTTTTTCGTTGGCCAAAAAGCAAACCGCGTCGGCAATTTCTTCGGGGCGCGCGAGCCGCCCGACAGGCGTTTCCTCCGCGACGCTTTTGCAAATTTCCGTGCCCAGCATACGCATCATATCGGTGTCCACTGCGCCCGGCGACACCGCATTGACGGTAATGCCCGACGGGGCAAGCTCTTTGGCAAGTGCCTTGGTCAACCCGATAAGTCCTGCTTTTGCCGCGGAATAATGCACCTCACACGCGCCGCCGGTTTCGCCCCACATCGAGGCAATGTTGATAATCCGCCCGTATTTTTCGTGCAGCATACAAGGCAGTACCGCGCGCGTCATATAAAACGCGCCGTCCAAATGCACGGCCAGCATTCTTTCCCAATCGCTGTCCGTAATGTCGGTAAACAGTTTTTGCTCGGAAATCCCCGCGTTGTTGACCAGCACAGAAACCGCGCCCATTTCCCGTTCGATTTGCGCCGTAACAGCCGTGACCGCCGCGCTGTCAGTTACATCGACGCGGTAAGCGCGCGCCTGTCCGTTGTTTGTAAGAATGCGTTGCACGCAGGCGTCCGCGCCCGCTTTGTCGGTGTGATACAGCACCGCCACGGCAAAGCCTGCTTTGCTGAGCGCCAAAGCCGTCGCTGCACCTATACCGCGCGAAGCGCCCGTGACGGCGGCGATTTTTCGGTTGTTTTCCATATACATGCCTCCCGAATGAAATCCTATTTTTATTGTAGCATATTTCTTTTGCATTTGCACGCATTTCTCTTGCGGGCGGGCGAAAAATCCGATACAATACATATATATGCTATCTATCGGAGGGAGTTTTTATGTTAAAGCGCTTACCGAACGACACGCCGTTTCAACTGCCCGAAACCGAGTGGGAACTGACATTTTCGGACGATTTTGCCTATTTTGACCGCACCAAATGGAAGTGCAATACGATGATAAACCCTGAAAATCCCGCGCGAAACGGGATTCGCAACAATGCGTTTTACACCGATGACGAGGACATTGTATTTACAAAAGACGGGCATTTGTATATCCGCACCAAATGGAAACAGGGCAGTCTCGGCGAGGGGTGGTATACTGCGATGCTCGAAACTTCCCATGTGCACCCCGAATACGCCGCGGCGGGGTATCGGGGCTTTTCGCAGACGGGCGGCTATTTTGAGGTGCGCTGTAAAGTGCCCAAGGCCGTCGGCATTTGGACGGCGTTTTGGCTGATGCCCGACAACGAGGACGCGTTTTCCCCGCGCGATATACAGTGGAGCGGCGAGGACGGGCTGGAAGTTGATGTGATGGAGTCGCCGCACGCCTATCACCTGTTGCCGCGCGCGCAAAATCAAAATATCCATGTTCTGCACGCAGACGGCTATGACGAACGGCTGAAAACGCTCCGCTCCCCCGCGTTTTATGTGCCGCATATGTATACCGAATTCCACACCTACGGCTTTTTGTGGGAAACGGACAAATACGCCTTTTTCGTAGACGGGCATAAGACTTGGGAAACCAAGCATATTTACAAAGGACGGGATATGGGGATCTGCCGCGTGCCCGAATATCTGTTGTTGTCCGCCGAGGTGGCGGGCTGTATGGAAAACGGCAAACAGTACCCGGGGCTTACGCGGAACAAACAGACGGGCAAGCTCGAAAAATTTTGGTGCGGCAATCCCGATAAAAACGATAAGACGAAAAATTACGATTTTGTGGTCGATTCTGTACGCTGTTACCGCCGCCGTCCGAAATAAGGACAATGGTTTTGTTCGGCGAAATCTCTATTTTTCCAAAGCAAGCGCCTTGCTTTTTTGTGCGGAATAGGGTATGATATGCTTTGAGGTGATGGCGGTGGAACATACAACGGTTTTGTCGGCGCTTTCGGGTGGGCTGTATCTTTCCGAGGTCAATTTGGCAGGCACGCACGACAGTGCAACGGCATACTGCGCTTTTCCGAAACTGGCAAAATGTCAGGATTTGACCTTCCGTGAACAGCTGGCGCTCGGTGTGCGGCTGTTGGATATTCGCCTGTATCGGCGCGGGCACCGTTTTTATTTGGTACATGGGCTTTCAGATTGCTATACGGACGACAGCAAGCGCGAAAAACTGCAATTTGACGAAGTGTTGGCTGTTTGCAAAGCATTTTTGCGCGAAAACCCGCGCGAAACGCTGGTGCTGAGCATCAAACAGGACCGCGGCCATTTTGAAACCGCCTTTTTTGAACAGTTTTATCATACATATATAGAGCCGGACGAAACAATTTGGTATCTTGAAAACCGCGTGCCGCGCCTGTCGGAGTGTTGTGGCAAGCTCGTGCTGATGCGCCGCTGTAAACGCGCGGCGAATTTTCGCACGGCGCAAAATTGCGGGCTGGATTTTTCGGTGTGGGAAAATCAGGACTCCAAAACCGAAACCGCGCCCTGTGAGGTGGCGCTTTCAAGCGCTTGCATTGCCACGGTGCAGGACCGTTACCGCCTGCCGCCCGAAGTAAAATGGGCGCAAAGCGCAAAACCGTTTTTGGATACTTGTTGCCCGTCCCCGCGGCAGATTTGCGTGCATTTTTTGAGCACCTGCGGCGGCGCGGGTTGCCCTGCGGAAAACGCCCCGCTTGTCAATGCGGCGTTTTCGGCGTATCCGCTTTGTGAAGCGCATGCGCAAGGGTGGTTTTTGCTCGATTTCCCGACCGAGGACCTGTGCAAAAAAATTATGCTTTCCAATGCGGAAATTTACAAAGGGGATTGTGTATGAAAATCTTCGGAATTGTATTGCTGTGTGTATTGGGCGTATTGCTGATTTTCCTTTTGCTGTTATGCGGGTTTATCTTTAACAATATTATTTGGCGCAAAACCATTCCCGTACCGAAATGGATTGAAAAAATGATTGCAGGCGGCGGGATGTCGCCCGACCGCTATCAAGGGGATTTTGAAAAAGCGGCAGAAGCGTTTGACAATTTGCCGCAGGAAAAAATCACCCTGCACGCGCCCGACGGGGCAACGCTCAAAGGGCGGGTGCTCATCCCCGAAACGCCGAACGGCAGAACCATGCTTTTGTGTCATGGCGCCAGAAACTGCGGCAGAGGGGAGTTCTGCTTTATGGTGCCGTGGCTTTTAGGGCAAGGGTACACGCTCGTACTGCCCGACCACCGCGGTTGCGGCGAAAGTGACGGCAAATATATGGGGTACGGCACGCACGAATCGAAGGATACCTTTTTGTGGGTCAATTACGCGAAGGCGCGATTCCCCGAAAACAGCATTTTCCTGCTCGGCGTTTCTTTGGGCGGGGCAACGGTGCTGATGATGAGCAATCATGCTGACGATGACAAAATCAAAGGCATTATCGCCGACTGCCCGTACACCTCGGCGTGGGACGAATTTTCCTATCAACTGCACACCTCGTTCCATGCGCCGAATTTCCCGATTTTGCATATCTGCGATTTATACTGCCGCCTGTTTTGCGGGTATCGTTTCAAAGAAGCGTCCCCCGTAGAGGCGGTCAAACACGCCAAAAAGCCGATTTTGTTTATCCACGGCGCGTGCGATGATTTTGTGCCGACCTTTATGCAGGACATTTTGTATGACGCGTGCACTTCCGAAAAGGAAAAACTGACCGTACCCGACGCGGTGCACGCCAGAAGTTATTACACACACAGCGATCTGTATCAGGAAACCATTTCTGCATTTATGGATAAATATGACGGAGCGACCGAATGAAAACCGTATTGGAAACCACCCTGCGGGGGACCCCTGCGCAGGAAAAAACGAATCTCGTTTTGCCGTTCGCTTTGGAGAAAGAAGCGCGGCAGTTAAAAATTATCTATTCCTATGCGCCGAAACATTTAGACGGCGAAGCGGCGGTAGAAGCGGCGGAGCGGTGCTTACAGCGTGACGCGGGCGCATACCGTGCGCAGTATCCGGCGGCGGAGGTATTTTTGCCGCTGAAAAATTTGATTACGCTGTCTTTGGATGACCCGAACGGCTACCGCGGCGCGGCACACCGCCAAGCGGACAGCCAAGTGCATATTTTAACGGAAGCGACAGCATCTCCCGGCTTTTTGACGGGAAAACTGCCTGCGGGGCAGTGGCGGCTGGTACTCAATGTGCACGCGCTTGTCACGCCGTTTTGCGATTGCCGCGTAAAAATCGAAGTCGAGGAGGCGGTCGGGAATGGATAAGGCAAAAAAATGGTTTCCTTGCGAACTGCATTGCCACACCGTCCACAGCGACGGCGATTTTACCGTGGAAACGCTCCTGCAAACCGCGCGCGAACGTGGTTTAGACGGAATTTGTCTAACCGACCACAACACCACATCAGGTTGGGCGGAAATCCCGATGAACGGCACGCCCGCAGTGTTGTGCGGCATTGAATGGACGACCTATTTCGGGCATATGCCCGTGCTCGATTGCCGCGAATATGTCGATTGGCGCGACGCGACGATAGAAAATATTGATGAAAAACTCCGAGCCGTGCATGAACACGGCGGGCTTTGCGGCATGGCGCACCCCTACCAAATCGGCACGCCGATTTGCACAGGCGGCTATTGGGAATTTCAAGTGCAAGATTATACTTTAATAGATTACATAGAAGTGTGGGCGGAGGGCGCGCCGTATTTGAATACCGCAAACTACCGCGCGCAAGAAAAGTGGCAGTCCCTTTTGGATAAGGGCTATCACATTGCCCCCACCATGGGGCGCGATTGGCACCGCCCGACAAAGAACATGTACCCCACGGCGTGCACCTATCTGTTGTGCCCTGACGGCACACTTAACCCCGAAAAGATGAAAACCGCCCTCAAAAACGGCAGAACAAGCGTCTGCGTCGGCCCGCTGTTCTATTTTGAAACTGCAAGCGGCGCCACCGTGGGCGATACCGTAAAATCAGGAAAAACCGAACTGCGGTTTACTTTGGACGATACGCGCTACCGCGCCTCCAATCCCGAAAATCAATTTACGCCGCGCGAAATCCGCTTGCTTTCAAACGGCGGGGCAGAAATTTTGCGCTTGCCTGTTGCGGCGGGGGAAAAGACCTGCACGGCAACCGTGGATTTTGAACGCAACCGTTACTACCGCGCCGAGCTTTGGGGCGATACAGACGGGAAACCAAACACACAGCTTGCCTTGACGGCGGCAATCTATACAGAATAGGAATAGGTGAAGCGTATGGAAACAACGGAAAAGACAAAGGTCGTGCGCGAACGGCGGTATGTCAGCGTGCGCGAAACGGTGCTGTACGGCGTGGCGAACGGCGGGCAGTGCATCGGCTACAATATGGTGCGCTCACAGCTGACCTTCTTTTTGGTCACGGTGTTCGGTGTGCCCGCACCCGCGGTTGCGACGATGATTTTCGTGATGGGGCTGTGGGACGCGTTTAACGACCCGTTAATGGGCACGATTGTGGACCGCACCCGCACGCGCTACGGGAAACTGCGCCCGTATTTGTTGTTTGTTCCCATTCCGTTGGGCATTGCGACGGTGGTCTTTTTCGGTGGCGCGGAATTTTTGTCCGGTGTGCATTCCGACGCCGTAAAAATCGTGTATATGTGTATCACCTATTTCGTATGGGAATTTTTCTATACCATCGGTGATATTCCGTTTTGGGGGCTGTCGGCGGCGGTTTCGCCCAACCCCGAGGACCGTTCGCGCGTGATTACCTCGGCGCGCTTCATTTCGAGCATCATCGGCGGCATTCCGGGCATTTTGGTGTCCGTTTGCATCGACCTGTACCGCCGCGGCATGGTGCCGTGGGATTTGCGGCAGGTATTTTTGGTGCTCGGCATCATTGCAGGCTCAGTCGGTATGGGCTTATTTTCCCTTGCGGGGATTTTCTCGCGCGAGCGTGTGGTGCAAAGCAACGACGAGCCGAAACTTTTGGACTGCTTCCGCTATCTGTTTAAAAATAAACCCCTGCTTTTGTTGGTGCTCGCGTCCGTTATCGGCACCGTAGGCGGCATCGGTGACACCTTTATGCAGTATTTTTACGCATTGTCGCTCGGTACGGCAAGTTTGTCGATTATCGCGGGCATTCCGGGCACGATTGTGGGCTTTTTCACCTATGCGTTGTTGCCGAAACTCGAAAAACGGTGGAGCTCCAAGCAGATTGTCATTCGCATTACGATTTTAAAAGCCATCGTGACCACCTGCATTTTCTTCTTGGGCTTCCGTCATTATACCGAGCCGATTATCATTGTGCCGCTGTTGGCATTGCAAGGCGTATTCACAAGCGCCATCGGCAGTGTCAGCGCGGTTGTGCCGACCAAAATGGTCGGCGATACCGTCGACTATATGGAATGGAAAACCGGTGAACGCGGCGAAGGCATGAGTTTCTCGCTCTTAACCTTTATCAGCAAGCTGACCGGCTCGTTAAGTACGGCGGCGGCAACCGCGATTATCCCGATTATCGGTCTGCAACAGGTCGGCGCGGAAATGGTACTCTCGGAAGGCGGCGCGGTCAACACGCGCTTTTGGCTGTGGGGCTTGGTGACAATGATTCCCGCCGTGCTCAATCTGTTGTCGCTGATCCCGTATATTTTCTATGATTTAGAGGGCAAAAAACTCGAAACGATACACAAAGAAATGCGCGAACGCCGCTTGGAAATGCTGAATGCGGGCGCGAAATCCGCCGCGGAGGAATAAAATATGCGGTATACGAAGTTTCAAAAAATATTCGGCGCGTTGCTTGCGGCGGTGCTGTTGATTTGCACACTGCCGTTGTGCGGCTTTGCCGAAACGGAGGAAAACGCTTTGCAGTTTCACAACGGGAAATTTCAAATTTTAATTTTGGCGGATGTGCAGGATACCGACACCCCGCAAAAAGAAACCACCGCTTTGGTGGAGGCGGCGCTCGACAGCACAAATCCCGATTTGGTGGTCCTGCTCGGCGACAACACCGCGGGCTGGTGGAAAGGCGTGGACGAAGCCAAAACGCGGGCGGCGGTGGACGCCGTTGCCAAACCGATTGACAGCCGCGGCATACCGTTTGCGCTGGTGTTCGGCAACCATGACCACGAGGGACTTTGCAGTGACGAAAACGGCATGACCGAAGAAGAGGCAAAGCAGTTTTTGCTTTCCTGCTTCCAAAAATACGAGACCTGCCTTGCCGTTGCGGGGGAGGACTTAACGGGGCTTTGCAATTACAATTTGCCCATTCAGAGTTCCGACGGGCAAAAAATCGCCTATAATCTGTGGTTTATGGACTCGAATCCCTATACGCCCGAAAGCGAGGGCGGCGGATACGGCTATGTGCACCCCGACCAAATCGCGTGGTACGAGAAAACCGCCGCAGAATTAAAGGCGCGAAACGGCGGCGAAACGGTGCCTGCCATGCTGTTCCAGCACATTGTTGTGCCTGAGGTCTACGATATGCTCGCAGAGGTCGAGCGCGGCACGGCGGGCGCGGTGCGCGGCAGCGGCGCTTGGCACGATAAATTCTATACCGTGTCCGACGCGGTGTATCAAGGTTCTTTGAACGAAGGTCCTTGTCCTTCTAACAAAAACGGCGGGCAGTTTGACAGTTGGCTTCAAACCGGTGATATTGTCGCCGCCTTTTTCGGCCATGACCATGTAAACGATTTTGCGGGGGTTTATAAAGGCATACACCTAATAGCTACCCCTGCCGTGACCTTTTACAGTTACGGCAACCACCGCGGTGTGCGCACAATCACCCTGGACGAAGAAAACACAAGTACATTTACCTCGGAAATTCTGACTTTTGAAGATTTGACCGATTTAAAAGTCAAAAATCTATACAAAGCCAATCATGGCTATTACGAATACAAATACCGCTTTTTGCCGATTGCGCTCGGCGTGCTCGGCGGCGCGGCGGCCCTCGCTGCGGGGGCTTTTGGGCTTCGTAAAGTATGGAAAAAACGAAAGGGTAAGGGCTGATTTATGGAAAAGCAGAAAAAACCGACGATTTATACCGTGGCAACGGCGCATCTCGATACCGTTTGGAATTGGACCTTTGAAACGACCGTTGAAAAGTACATTCCCTCGACATTGGACGATAATTTTAAGTTGTTCGAGAAATATCCCGACTATGTGTTCAGCTTTGAGGGTAGCCGCCGTTATGAACTGATGGAGGAGTACTACCCCGAGAAGTTTGAAACACTGAAAAAATATGTGGCAGACGGGCGTTGGTTTGTGACGGGCAGTGCCTATGAAAACGGCGATGTCAATGTGCCCTCGCCCGAGTCGCTGTTTCGCAATATTCTGTACGGCAACGGCTATTTCCGCGACAAATTCGGCAAAACGAGCGTCGATATTTATTTGCCCGACTGCTTCGGCTTCGGCTATGCCTTGCCGAGTATCATCAAGCACGCGGGGCTGTTGGGCTTTACCACGCAAAAACTGACTTGGAGTTCTGCTTACGGG
>JBJEPU010000020.1:0-3489 GCA_051881395.1 Candidatus Fimenecus sp. | reverse complement strand
GGTGGATTTTCCCGATGATTTACTAATAAAAATTCCCGAAGAAAAACGCACGGCACTCCTGCGCGTTTTGGCGCAAGACCCCCGCCCCGCGTATCAGTCAGACAGTGAACGCGTGTACGGATTTTCATTTGCGGGGTTTACCGTGAAATTCACCGTTGCGGGAGAAATTTTGACCGTAACGGAAGTGGAATAACAAACGGTGTTGCTTTTTGTCATTCTGAGCCAATGATTTGAGCATTTGCAAAATACATGATATACTATTTTAAAGGAGATGAGACCGATATGACGCCGAAAGAAAAAGTCTATACCGCAATCGCCTTTACTGTTTCACCGTTGCTTTTCGTGGTGTGCGTCGTGCTGAAAGTATTGAAAGACAAGGAAATTTTTCTCTATATCCTGCACCGCAGTTCAGACGAAATAATCCCTTGGCTTTTGTTCTTTGCTGTTTGCCTTTTTATCAGCGGTTTTGCGGTTGCCGTTTATGACAAAATCAAGCGAAAGAACTTATTTTGCGGTGCGCTTGCCGTTTTGTCTGTTATCATACTTTTGTTGTTTGGCATAAACGCTTTTTTTACGCCTACCCACAAATACTATTCCTTTGTTTCTGAGGACAAAGCGCATCACATTGTGGTGAAAGAAGAGTCTTTTTTGCTTGCCGGATACGGGGATATTTATGAAATGATTACACCGTGTGTTATGGTACGCCTTGACACATACTCAACCGATGACGGATATAAACCTTTTACCAATCATTCTTTTTATTTTGAGTGGCGTACTGACGGTTTTATTTTACACTACGATCCCGGTTTGGGCCGCGCTTATCTTGAAGCGAACGGATACGACTCGGTTACGGTGATCTATGCCAAATAAGTCGGTATAACCGTTTTGTGCGGGTTCGGACGAGGAAAGAAAAGTGCTGTAATCTCGCCGCCCCCTACGCGTAGGATGCCGTTTCGTTATTTTGCCGTGATTTACGGAATGGTCAAGACTATTCCCTACGAGTTGCGCACAAAAAATGAAATATGGAACCGAAAAAACCACCGAAATCGGGTGACCGACTTCGGTGGTTTTATTTTGGTTTATGCGATTATGCGCATTGCGGGATTATTCCGCGTCGGGCGCATACAAATCCTTGAGTTTCATCAAGTGGTTGTATCTTGCCTTTGCGGTATCCTCTGCCTGCTGGAACAGAACCTCTGCTCTTTCGGGGAAGGAACGGGTCAGCGAGGAGTAACGCGCCTCGTTCATAATGAAGTCGCGGTAGCTCTCGGAGCCTTCCTTGCTGTCGACAGTGAAGGGGTTCTTGCCCTCGGCTTTGAGCGCGGGGTTGTAACGGAACATATTCCAATAACCGCAGTCCACAGCCTTCTTCATTTCTGCCTGGCAGTTGGTCATGCCGCCCTTAATGGAGTGCATTTCGCAAGGTGCATAGGCAATGATGATGGACGGGCCGTGATACGCTTCTGCTTCGGTCAACGCTTTGATGGTCTGATTCTGGTCAGCACCCATCGCAATCTGTGCCACATAGACATAGCCGTAGCTCATGGCGATTTCAGCAAGGCTCTTCTTGGCAATGGCTTTACCTGCCGCCGCGAACTGTGCAACCTGACCGATGTTGGAAGCCTTGGAAGCCTGACCGCCGGTGTTGGAGTACACTTCGGTATCAAATACCATGATGTTGACATCTTCGCCGGTTGCGAGAACATGGTCTACGCCGCCGAAGCCGATGTCGTATGCCCAACCGTCGCCGCCGAAAATCCAAACGGATTTCTTGGAGAGGTATTCCTTGTTGGCAAGAATATCCTTGCGTGCGTCGCAGTCGCAGTCAAGCGCTTCGAGTGCCGCAACCAAAGCCTTGGTCGCAGGTGTATTCTTTTCGCCGTCGTTGACGGTGTCAAGATAAGCCGCACATGCCGCTTTGACTTCGTCGGTCGCTTTTTCGCTCTCGGCAATCTGCTTCACTTCGTCAATCAAGCGGTTGCGGATTGCGTTTTGGCCGAGGTACATACCGAAGCCGTGCTCAGCGTTGTCCTCGAACAAGGAGTTTGCCCATGCAGGACCGTGGCCGTCTTTATTGACGGTGTACGGCGAAGTTGCCGCGGGGCCGCCCCAAATGGACGAGCAACCGGTGGCGTTGGAGATATACATTCTGTCGCCGAACAACTGGGTGATGAGTCTTGCATAAGAGGTTTCCGCACAGCCTGCGCAGGAACCGGAGAATTCAAGAAGCGGGGTCTTGAACTGACTGCCGATGACGGTGTTGTTTGCAAGGTCTTCCTTAACGGTGACATTGGCAACCATATAATCGAATGCTTCCTGTTTCGCGTCTTGCGATTCACGCGGAACCATTTTCAAGGAGTTGGTCGGGCAGACGCCGATGCACACGCCGCAACCCATACAATCCATCGGCGAAACCGCCATGGTGTATTTGTAAACATCTTTGCCCTTGCCTTTTTTGTCCACGATAGTGGCAGTTGCCGGTGCGGCAGACGCTTCCTCTACGCTCAAAGCATAGGGACGAATGGTGGCGTGCGGGCAAACATACGCGCACTTATTGCACTGTGCGCAGGTGCTGCCGTCCCATTCGGGAACCATAACGGCAACGCCGCGTTTTTCATATGCCGCAGCGCCCTGTTCGAAGGTACCGTCTGCGTGGTCCATAAATGCGGAAACGGGAAGAGAGTCACCGTCCATTTTGCCGACGGGTTTCATAATGCTGTCAACCATCTTGACAAGTTTTGCAGGGCCGTTTTCGGTCTGTGCAGCCGCGTCGTCGGTTGCATTTGCCCACTCGGCGGGCACAGCAATCTTCACATAAGCGGTTGCGCCTGCGTCGATTGCCTTTTCGTTCATTTCAACGATTTCTTTGCCCTTCTTCATAAACTTCTGGGCTTTTTCTTTCATATAGCCGATGGCTTCCGCTTCGGGCAATACTTTGGAAAGCGAGAAGAACGCAGACTGCAAAACGGTGTTGGTGCGTTTGCCCAAGCCGATTTTTGCCGCCAAGTCAATCGCGTTGACGGTGTAAAGCTGAATGTCGTTTTGCGCAATGTAGCGTTTGGTTTCGGCATTCAGTTTTTCCGCAAGTTCTGCTTCATCCCACTGGCAGTTGATTAAGAACACGCCGCCGGGTTTAACATCCTGCACCATCTTAAAGCCTTTTTCAATGTAAGACGGGTTGTGGCAAGCCACGAAGTCCGCTTTATTGATGTAATAGGGGCTCTTAATCGGTTTATCGCCGAAACGCAAGTGCGAAATGGTTACGCCGCCGGTTTTCTTGGAGTCATACTGGAAATATGCCTGCACATATTTGTCGGTATGATCGCCGATAATCTTAATGGAGTCTTTGTTCGCGCCGACAGTACCGTCGCCGCCCAAGCCCCAGAATTTACACTCGATGGTGCCTGCCGCCGCAGTGTTGGGCGCGGGCTTCTCCTCGAGAGACAGGTGGGTAACATCGTCGTTGATGCCGAGGGTGAACTGACGCTC
>JBJEPU010000019.1:0-3508 GCA_051881395.1 Candidatus Fimenecus sp. | reverse complement strand
ACGCGGTGTACAATCGAACACACGCGTTCGATTTCCGCAATCGAAATTGTATGCCGCAAGGAATACCCGCGGGACCGCTGTATGTAGACCATACGCACAGCTTTCTCTGCCGCGGCACACGCAATCTTTTCATAATCCAATTCGTCATTTTCGGTCAAATCCACCTGCTTGTAGGCAATGCCAAAATCGCGAAGCGTGCCCTTGCCCGCGCTTTTGCCGCCGTCAAGTCCGATGGTGGAATGAATGGTATCGTACGGCAAGCCCGTCACGCTCAAAAGCACATCGCCCGGTCGCAAAACGCCGTACAGGCAAACCGACAACGTATGCGTGCCGCACGAGAGCGCCCCCGCGCGGATAAACGCCGCCTCGGCACCGAAAATATCCGCCGTTAACCGGTCTAATTTCTCTCTGCCCTTATCATTATATCCGTAGCCCGTGGTGGAGTTGAAATCGGTTTCGTCCACGCGGTTTTTGATAAACGCCGAAAGCACCTTTTGCTGATTGTACTCTGTCAGCGCATCTATTTTTGCAAACTGCGGCGCGGCACTTTGCATTGCCGCCGTTGACGCGGTTTTGATTGTTTCGGAAAGTTCAAAAAATTCGCTCATAACTCTACAATTCCCTGTTGAATATAACCCTTTCGCACAAAGCCGGATTTTTGATAAAACCGTTCGGTTTTTAAGTCTCCGCACAATAAAAATATACGGTTTGTGTCGGTTTTCAAATCGGCGCAAAGCCCGCGCACACAGTCCGACCCGTAGCCCATTTGGCGGTAGTCTTTATCGGTCACGACATCGCGGATATACACATAGTTCCCCAAAATATCGGCAACGCCCGCCGCAAGGAGCGAATTTTCGCCGACATACACCGCTTTGACCACCGTGTAGCCGCCGAAAATCCCGCGCGAGGTTTTGGAGAGCCATTCTTTATAAGCGCGGTCATTAAATTTTTGAAAATCGGCGGTACTGCTCGCCGTGCCGACCGCAGACGATGCCGCCTGCACCAGCAAATCATAAATCGGGCGCAGATTGTCATTGACGGTGCGCGCCTGTTTGCCGCCGTCGGGCAAGGTGCCAAGTTCCATCAGGCTTTTTTTCGAGAACGGCGTAACGCCGAGCTTTTCGGCTTGCTCAGGCACGCAATGCACCACCACACCGCCGAGCGTGCGCAAAAAATATTGCAGTTCTTCAAAATCGGCATTCTCTGCCGCCGTGACATAGGCTTTCGTTTGCCCCTCGGACACCACCAGCGCCGTTACGCTGTCGCCCTCGGTCTGCACCCACGCGCCGTCCACACGGTGCACATCTAAAAGGGAGAATAAAGTGAACGCGGTGCAAAGCGTATCGGGCAGAACCGAAAAAAGCTGTTTTGCCGTGTCCGCCGACAGATTTTCAATGATTTTCAGCATTGCAAAGTGCCTCCGCAAGCGCTTTCGTCAAATCGGCAACGCTTTGTATGTCGTCTTTCTTCGCCACACACGCGCCCGAGTGAATATAGCGGCACGGCACGGAAACCGCCAAGGTTTTGACGCCGCCCGCCGTTTTGTGGATTGCCGCCGCATCGTTGCCGCCCGCAATCATCGTTTTGGTTTGGCAGGGGATTTGTTTTTCCTTAGCGAGCCCACGCGCAAAATCGTATAAATCCTTATCATACACCGTGCCGCGGTCCATAAAACTGACCACCGCGCCGCCGCCAACCTTGCAGACCTGCTTATGTCCCGAGACCTCGGGCAAATCCGCTGCCGTGGTGCTTTCGATAACCAATGCGTAATCGGGGCGCACCGTAAAGGTCGCCGCCGCAGCGCCGCGCGTGCCGATTTCCTCCTGCACGGTAAAGCAAAATGTCATATCATACGGCAAATCCGTTTTGAGCATATCCAATAAAATCTGCACGCCCGCGCGGTCATCAATCGCTTTGGCTTTGACAAAGCCGTCGCCGAATTCCACATAGTCCGAACGGAAATACACAACATCGCCGAGAGAAACGAGCGACTCCGCCTCCGCCTTTGTTTGCGCGCCGATGTCAATGACCATATTCTCGATTTCGGGCACACTGCCCTTTTCGTCTTTTGTCAGCTGATGCACCGCTTTGCCGCCGACCACACCGGGGATAGCCCGCGTGCCGACAGTGACCGCCTTACCGAACACGGCGCGGGCGTCCACGCCGCCGACAGGCGCAAATTTCAAAAAGCCGTCATCGGTAATATAGGTGATGATAAAGCCGACTTCGTCCATATGGCTGAACAATGCGACTTTCTTTTTCGGGCGCGCCGCACCTTTTTTCTCGACAAGCAAGTTGCCGAGCGCATCTATTTTGTAAGTTGTGTTTTCGGGAAGCTGTGCCAAAATCCATTCCCGCACGGCGTCCTCTCTGCCGGAGGTGCCGTTTAATTCGCATAAAGTTTTTAACATTATGAAAGCCCTCCGTATAAAATATAATTTGCCAAAAGCTGTGCCGTGTTTTCCACATCTTTGACGGACACAACCTCAATGCCCGTGTGCATATAGCGAAGCGGCACGGACAAAAGCCCCGTTTGTACGCCGCCCGCTTCGGCGGCAATGACATCGGCGTTGGTGCCGCTTCTGCCGCCCATCACTTCGAGTTGATAGGGAATTTGCTGTTCGACGGCAATCTGCCGAAGACCAACGCTGACATCGTGCGTCAAAGACGGCGCAATGCCAATCATAGGTCCTTTCAAAAGTTCGCCGCATTCCTCGGCTTTCGCGTCGGGGGTTTTGGCAAAGCTGACATCGACCGCGATGCACAAATCCGCCTGTGCGTTGAATGCCGCAGATTTCGCGCCGCCCTCGGTGGTTTCTTCCCGCGTAGAGCAAACAACCGTTACCGTATCGGTGCAACCGCGGATTTTTAAAATCTCCAATGTGAGATACAACACCGCAATCCCCGCGCGGTCATCGAGCGCGGGTGCGCTGACGCATTCGTTAAACAGTTCCGTAAACGAGTGGCGTAAGGAAACGCGGTCGCCCGCGGAAACAAGCATTTGCGCCTTGTCCGCCGAAAGACCGATGTCAATGAAAATAGTATCGGGGAGCGTTTTTTCGTCACCGTCTTTTTGCAGGTGCGGCGGGGTGCTTGTCACCACGCCGTATAAATCCTGCTTGCCGTGCACGGTAACCTCCGCGCCGCAAAGCACGCGCTTGTCCGCACCGCCGCAAGGGGCAGTGCGCAAAAAGCCCTCGGGGGTCACTTCCAACACGCAAAGCCCGATTTGGTCCAAATGTGCATCTAACAGAATTTTTCTGCCGTTTTTTGTGCCCGCATAGGTGCAAAGCACATTGCCGAGCGCGTCCGTTGTGACTTCGCCAAGCGGTGCAAACAGTGTTTTTACCGTTTCGCGCGCCGCCGCTTCGTCACCCGAAACGCCGGGCGCGGCACAGATCAGTTTCAGCAGTTCTTTGGTTTCCATAAGATGCACTTCCTTAAAATTCTACCTTAGGGTAACGGTAATAATCCGAACCACGGTTTCTCGTGGCGGATTTGCCCTTAC
>JBJEPU010000018.1:0-3545 GCA_051881395.1 Candidatus Fimenecus sp. | reverse complement strand
ATGGAGCTTATCTTAAAAGCCTACGAGGAAACCGCCGAACGCACGGGAAAGTTGTCGTTCGCCTATATGGATAAAATCCTCAAAAATTGGCACGAGGCGGGGCTTCATTCCACAGAGGCGGTAGACACACAGCAAGCCAAAACCAAAGCGACAAAAGCGGTGAACAGCAAACAGGAAAAACGCTCCTACGATTTGGACGACGCCGTACAACGCATATTGAACGAAAGCGAAACGCAAACATAAAGGCGGTACACTATGGGATATGCAAAACGAATTTACGCGCTTGCCGCGTCCGAGATGAAAGCGCGGCGCGAAAAAGCCGAACAGCAAGCGGCACAGAACAAAGCGGAATTTCTCCTGCAATGCCCGCAGGTTCTGGATATTGAACGGGAAATGGCGCAAACCGGTCTCGCCGCCGTCAAAGCCGTCGGCGCAGGCAAAGACGCCGTAGAGATTATCCACAATTTGGCAAAATACAATTTGGAATTGCAAGAGAAGCGCAAAGAACTGCTTTTGCAAAACGGCTTTCCTGCGGATTATTTACAACCGCATTACACTTGCACCGTCTGCGAGGACACCGGCGCGGTGGATGGCAAGGAATGTGCCTGCTACCAAAAGCTATTGCGGGATATTGCATTTCGGGAGTTATCCGCAAAAACGCCGTTGCAGCTTTGCACCTTTGACAGCTTTTCGCTGTCGTACTATCCGAATACCCCCGACCACAGCGGTGTCATTCCGCGGCAGAAAATGGAAGAAGTGCTCCGCTTTTGCAAGCGCTATGCAGACACATTTTCTTTACAATCGCCGAGTTTGTTGTTTTTCGGCAACACAGGGCTCGGCAAAACGCACCTTTCTTTGGCGATTGCAGCGGCGGCGATTGAAAAGGGGTACGGCGTGGTCTACGGCGCGGCGCAAAATCTCTTTTCCGCTTTGGAAAAGGAGCATTTCGGGAAAGCCGCCGAGGAAGACACAGAAGCAATGCTTTTGGACTGCGATTTGCTGATTTTAGATGACCTCGGCACGGAATTCACCACGGGCTTTGTCACGGCATCGTTTTACAATATCGTAAACACGCGCCTGCTTTGCGGCAAGCCGACCGTCATCAACACAAACCTGACCTTTGCGGAGTTGGAGGACAAATATACAAACCGCATTGTCTCCCGTATTTTGGGCTGTTATCAAGTGCGCCGCTTTTACGGAGAGGATATGCGCGTGAAGATGCGTTTGGAACAGAAATAAAAACCGCGGTGTGCCGGTCTTACGGCGCGCCGCTTTTTGTATGAAAGGATTGCATTTTTCGGCAAGAATTGTTAAAATACTATATAAACGGAGTGATAGACATGCAGACACACAACCTGATTGATTTAGAGGATATTTCCAAAAGCGATTTACAGGAAATTATTCGCTTGGCACAAATGATAAAGGCGCACCCGTCGATTTTCACCGACGCGTGCCACGGCAAAATTATGGCGACGCTCTTTTACGAGCCGTCCACACGCACGCAAATGTCTTTTCAGACCGCGATGTTGCGCTTAGGCGGGCAGGTTATCGGGTTTGACAACCCCTCGAACGCCTCAGTCGCCAAAGGTGAAAGTTTAAAAGACACCGTGCGCGTTGTCAGCGGCTATGCGGATTTAATCGTGATGCGCAACCCCGTAGAAGGCTCGGCATTGGCGGCGTCGCTCTATTCCAAAAGTCCGATTATCAACGCAGGCGACGGCGGGCATTTGCACCCGACGCAAACTTTGACCGATGTGGTCACGCTCTCCTTTGAAAAAGGCACCTTGGACGGCTTAACCGTCGGGCTTTGCGGCGATATGAAAAACGGCAGAACGGTACATTCGCTGATTAAAACGCTGTCAAAATACAAAAACAACCGTTTTGTGCTGATTTCCACACCCGAACTGCAACTGCCGCAGTATATGCTCGATATTTTAGAGGAAAGCGGCTGTGCATACAGTTTTTCGGACAGCTTGGAAAAATCCATCGGCGAGCTTGATGTACTGTATATGACGCGTATTCAGCAGGAACGCTTTAAATCCAAAGAAGAATACGAAGCGCAAAAGGGCATTTATGTATTGGACGAAGCCAAAATGCGTTTGGCAAAGGAAGATTTGGTGGTGCTCCATCCCCTGCCGCGCGTTGATGAAATCACCGTGGCGGTCGATGAAGACCCGCGCGCCAAATATTTTGAACAAGCAGAATACGGAATGTATGCGCGTATGGCGCTGATTATTACGATGCTCAATATGCGCACAGGGATAAGCCCCGCGCCGATACACAACGCAGACGCACGCCGTTGCCGCAATCCGCGGTGCGTGACGAATACCGAAACCTATGTGCCGCATCTGTTTTATGAAAAAGGAGGCAAAGCTGTCTGCAAATTCTGCGACAGTTTGTTGGAGGAATGAAAGCACTGTTTTTATTCGGCTCACCGAAACGCAACAGCCACACCGCGCAACTTTGCGGTGCGTTCTTAAAGGGGTTATCCAAAGCCTACGAAGTCGAAATTGTACGGCTGTTTGACTTGATGCCGAAGCCCTGCAATGACTGCGGATACTGCAAGGCGTCCGAGGGATGTTCGAAAAAGGATTTAGACGCATTTATGGAAAAGTATTTTGAGGCGGATTTGGTGGTGGTGGCAAGCCCTGTGTATCTGCTCTCCTACCCCGCGCCGTTAAAAGCATTATTTGACCGTTTTCAGCGATTTTATAACGCACGGTTTCGCCGCGGTATCGAAAAACCGATTGCAAAACCGAAAAAGGCGGTTTTGCTGTTATCGGCAGGCGATGACGGCAAAGAAGCGCAAGCCGTAATCGAAGCGCAGACACGCCGCGCATTTTCGGTCATGCACACGGAAATCGTCGGCACGGTTTTGGCGGACAATACAGACCGCGCGCCCGTTTCGCACGAAGCTTTACAGCGCGCATTTTCACTTGCAAAAAGTCTATAATAGATATGGAAACGAAAGGAGAAACCAAAATGGCAATCGTAAACATTTCGTTAAACAATTTTCAAGCGGAGGTGTCCGGCAGCGAGAAACCCGTTTTGCTGGATTTTTATGCAGATTGGTGCGGCCCGTGCCAAATGCTGCACCCCGAATTAGAGTATTTTGAAGCCAATACCGACCTTGTAAAAGTCGGGCAAATCAATGTGGACGAAAACGGAGAGCTTGCACAGCTGTATGGGATTTTGTCCATTCCGACGCTGGTGCTCGTGAAAAACGGACAAGAAGTGGCACGGCGCGTCGGCGGCTGTGAAGCGGCGGATATTGAAGCGTTTGTCAAATCAAATTGCTGACATAAGCATTTGTCTTTCGCGCAGAATGGTAAATTTGGATTTGTATATCCAATCGTAGGGGCGGTCGACCTCGGCCGCCCGTAATTTTTGATGTGTTTCTGCCCCTCTGGCACGGCTACGCCGTGCCACCTCCCCAACAAGTGGGGAGGTTTACGGAACGGTCAAGACCGTTCCCTACGCACAAAATACAATTTACAGGGTAGGGCGGGGTCTTGACCCCGCCGTTAATTTACATCGCGCCTTGC
>JBJEPU010000017.1:0-3547 GCA_051881395.1 Candidatus Fimenecus sp. | reverse complement strand
CGGTGCATTTGGCGCGCCAAAAAGCAGGCGCGTTTCTTGCAAAACAGCACCCCGTTGAGGCAGATGTCGTCGTCGGCGTGCCCGATTCGGGGCTGGACGCCGCGTTGGGCTATGCCAAAGAATCAGGAATCCCCTACGGGCTTGGGTTTATCAAAAATAAATATATCGGGCGTTCGTTCATTCAGCCCACGCAAGCCCAGCGCGAAAGCGATGTGCGCATTAAACTGAATGTCGTGCCCTCCACCGTCAAGGGCAAGCGCGTGGTGATGATTGACGACTCGATTGTGCGCGGGACAACCTCGGCGCGCATTGTCAAGCAACTGCGCGAGGCAGGCGCGAAAGAGGTGCATGTGCGCGTTTCCGCGCCGCCGTTTCGGCATGCGTGCTATTTCGGCGTGGATATTGACTCAGCAGAAAACTTAATTGCCAACAGCCACTCCGTGGACGAGATTTGCGAAATCATCGGGGCGGACTCTTTGGGCTATTTGAGCGAAGAAAATGTTTTGCATTTGGCGGACGGCTGTCCGTTGGATTTGTGCGCGGCTTGCTTTAACGGGGATTACCCCGTAGAGCCGCCCAAAGAAAATGCAAAATCCAAATTTGAAACCAAACTCAGTGAAAAACACACGGGAGGCGACGAATAATATGGAAAGCAGTTTTTCGGAAAGCTACAAGGCGGCGGGCGTGGATATTACCGCCGGCTACAAATCGGTGGAACTGATGAAACAGCATATCAAACGCACCTTAACCCCGGGCGCAATGTCCGATATCGGCGGTTTTGGCGGGCTGTTTTTGCCGGATTTAAGCGGTATGCAAAATCCCGTGCTCGTCAGCGGTACGGACGGCGTCGGTACAAAACTCAAAATCGCAATGCTTCTCGATAAGCACGATACCATCGGCATTGACTGCGTGGCAATGTGCGTGAACGATGTCATTTGCTGTGGGGCAAAACCGTTGTTTTTCCTCGATTACATTGCCTGCGGGAAAAATATTCCCGAAAAAATCGCCGCAATCGTTTCAGGTGTGGCAGAGGGCTGTGTGCAGGCAGACTGTGCGCTTATCGGCGGCGAAACCGCCGAGCACCCCGGTATGATGGCGGAGGACGATTATGACCTTGCGGGCTTTACCGTGGGCGTTGTGGACCGCGACAAGGTTTTTGACAACAACACCGTGAAAGCGGGCGACGCGATTATCGCTCTGCCCTCGACAGGCGTACATTCCAATGGTTTTTCATTGGTGCGCAAGGTGTTTGATGTAGAGAATAAAGATATTAACATCTATTCCGACGAATTGGGCAAAACCGTGGGCGAGGCGCTTTTAACCCCGACCAAAATTTATGTAAAACCCGTTTTGGCGCTCGCAGAGAAAGTCAAAATCAAAGCGGTTTCGCACATTACAGGCGGCGGTTTCTACGAAAACATTCCGAGAAGTCTGCCCGACGGTTTTACCGCGCAAATTGACCGCAAGGCGCTTCGGATTTTGCCGATTTTCGACCTGTTGCAAAAGACGGGCAATATCCCCGAACGCGATATGTTCAATACTTACAATATGGGCGTCGGTATGAGTTTAGTGATGGACAGCGACAAGGCGGACGAAGCGTTGCAAATCCTCAAAGCAAACGGCGAGGACGCCTATCTGATTGGCGAAATCACAAAGAGCGACGCAGGCGTGGTGATTGCGTAATGAAAAACATTGTAGTCTTGGTTTCGGGCGGCGGTACGAATTTGCAGGCGCTCATAGATGCCGAACACCGCGGCGAAATCCCGAACGGCAAAATCACCTGCGTCATTTCTTCGAAAGCGGACGCCTATGCATTGGAGCGTGCCAAACAAAACAACATCAAAACCCGTGTGCTTGTGCGCAAAGACTATGCGGACATTGCCGCGTATTCGCGCGCGATGGTCGAGACTTTGCAGGAAGAAAACGCCGATTTGGTGATTTACGCGGGCTTTATGACGATTTTGGACGAGCAGGTCACAAACGCATTCCCCTATAAAATGATGAATGTGCACCCCGCGCTTATCCCATCGTTTTGCGGCAAAGGCTATTACGGTTTGCGCGTACACGAGGAGGTACTGCGGCGCGGCGTGAAGGTGACGGGCGCAACCGTGCATTTTGTCACCGAGGTTTGTGACGGCGGTCCGATTATTTTGCAGGCGGCAGTGCCGGTGTTGGAAACCGACACCCCCGAAATTTTACAGCGGCGCGTGATGGAAGAATGCGAGTGGAAGCTCCTGCCGAAAGCCGCGGCGCTGTTCTGCGACGGCAAAATCACCGTGAAAGACGGCAAAACACAGATAGAATCGTGAGGTTTTAGTATGAAAACATTGGATATTCAAAAACTCCTTTCCGAAAATGCGTATCCAGGGCGCGGGATTATTCTCGGCAAAAGCCCCGACGGCAAAAACGCCGTAATTGCCTATTTCATTATGGGCAGAAGCGTCAATTCCCGCAACCGCGTGTTTGAAGCAACGGCGGACGGCATTCGCACCAAGGCGTTTGACGAGTCGAAACTCTCCGACCCGCATTTGATTATCTATTCCCCCGTGCGCGTGCTCGGCAACAAAACAATTGTCACCAACGGTGACCAAACCGATACCATTTACGCGGGTATGGACTGCCAGCAGACCTTTGAACAGTCTTTGCGTTGCCGTGAATATGAGGACGACGCGCCGAACTACACCCCGCGCATTTCGGGCATTGTGCACCGCGAAAACGGTGCGATGAACTACGCGCTGTCGATTTTGAAATCCGCCGACGGCAACCCCGACAGCGTGCACCGTTTCACCTTCGGCTACGAAAATCCCGTGAACGGCGAGGGGCATTTTATCCACACCTATATGGGCGACGGCAACCCCCTGCCCTCTTTTGAAGGCGAGCCCGAAAAAATCACGGTGGAAAACGATATTGATGTTTTCACCAATATGCTTTGGGACAATTTGAACGAGGACAACAAAGTGTCCTTGTTTGTGCGCTATATTGATTTGGAAAGCGGCAAAGCGACGGACCGCATTGTCAACAAAAACAAATAACGGAGGGCGAATATGAAAGAATTGGAACTGAAATACGGCTGTAACCCCAACCAAAAGCCGTCCAAAATTTTTATGCAGGGCGAAAAAGACCTGCCCATCACCGTGTTGAACGGCAAACCCGGCTACATCAACTTTTTAGACGCATTCAACAGCTGGCAGCTTGTGAAAGAGTTAAAAGCGGCGTTAGGGCTTCCCGCGGCGGCATCGTTTAAGCATGTCAGCCCCGCAGGCGCGGCGGTCGGTCTGCCGCTGTCGGACACTTTAAAGAAAATCTACTGGGTAGACGATTTGGAGCTTTCCTCGCTCGCCTGTGCGTATGCCAGAGCCCGCGGTGCGGACAGAATGTCCTCCTTCGGTGATTGGATTGCGCTTTCCGATGTTTGCGATGTGCCTACCGCGAAACTGATTGCGCGCGAGGTTTCCGACGGCATCATTGCCCCCGGATATGAGCCCGAAGCACTCGAAATCCTCAAAGGCAAACGCAAAGGTACATACAACATTGTCGAAATTGATGC
>JBJEPU010000016.1:0-3610 GCA_051881395.1 Candidatus Fimenecus sp. | reverse complement strand
AAAAACGGTTTGCGGAATAATCACAAAAACGGACGCCGAACAGCGTCCGTTTTTCTTTACATAGAGATTCTTTTTGCAGAGAGTTGTGGAGAGGCAAATTGGGGGTTGTCTATCCAATCGTAGGGGCGGTCGACCCGGCCGCCCGTAATTTTTGATGTGTTTCTGCCCCTCTGGCACGGCTACGCCGTGCCACCTCCCCAACAAGTGGGGAGGTTTACGGAACGGTCAAGACCGTTCCCTATGTGCACGAAATGCATTTTCAGGGTAGGGCGGGGGCTTGCCCCCGCCGTCAATTCACAGCGAACCCCGCGGCGGGGGGCGCGGGTGTCCGGTGGACACCTCTGCGAATGAAATGAGCAGAAGCGCTGCCTGAGCCGGCAGGCGAGTAATTCAAGCCCCCGCCCTACCAATAAACCAATTTGCATTGCGAAAATTTACGGGGCGCCGAGTCGTCGCCCCCTACAAATACAAACCCCAATTTATATTACAAATCCTTCACGCGTACAAATAGGAAAAAGCCGCCGGTTTGGCGGCTTTTGGTTTTAGATACAGAAACCGAAGCATTGTGTGTGTAGAATTGATTTCTATTCAGCAATCCTTACGATATTTGAGCGGCGATACGCCGTACAACTTTTTAAACGCTTTGGAGAACACCAGCGGGTCGCGGTAGCCGCAAGAATAGGAAATATCCTCAATCGAATAATTGGTGGCTTTTAACAGTTCACAGGCGCGCTCTAAGCGGAAGTTACTCAAATACTTTTGTGGGGAAATGCCCAAATGGTCTTGGAACAGCGTAAACAGATAACTGCGGTTTAAGCCGACATATTCGGAAATATCCGACACATTGATACCGTTGGAATAATTGTCGCGGATAAACTCAATCGCTTTTTTAATGTAATAATTCTGCTTGCTGTCGTCCTCCGCTTTTTTGCCGCGGCGCGTGACCTCGGACGAAACAATCGAAAAGAATTTGCACAAAAGCCCTTGCAGGGCAAACTCATTTTCAATGCCCAAGGTATTGTGTTTGAGCATTTCCATCACGATTTGTTTCAGTTCAATGCCTTTTGTAATGGAAAAGACGGGCTTTTTCGCGCCGAGCAACTTCATTTCGCGCAGGTATTCCTCGGCATGGTCGCCGTCAAAGCCGACCCAAAGATAGGTCCACGGGTTTTCCGTATCGGCTTTATAATACGCGCGTACATTCGGCTCAATCAAAAAGGCCTCACCTTTTGTAATGGTGTAATGCTGATTGTTGACGGAAAACTCGCCTTTTCCGCTTAACACATAGTGCAAAACATAGTGATTTTTTACAGCAGGGCCGAAGCTGTGCCCGGGCTCGCATTCCTCATAGCCGCAATAGCAAAGCCGAAAATCGTTGAATTTTACATTATTCAGTTTGATTTGGCAAGCATTTTCCACACCGAGCACCCCCTTTTTGATTTGCTTTTATTTAAATAGATTACCATATTTCGGTGGATTTTTCAAGGTTTAACGCGAAAAAAAGCGGGTATTTTACTTTGTTTGTAAAATACCCGCTTTTGTTACAGAGAGTTATTTGCGTTTTTTCTTGGCGGCTTTTTCCGCTTTGATTTTCGCGTTCAGGGCGTCTTCTTCCGCTTTTAAGCGTGCCGCTTCTGCGGCGGCTTCTGCCATAGCGGCTTCATGACGAACCTTGGCTTCATCATACATTGCGGCAATTTCGTCGAAGTGACTGTAATTTTCCTGCTGTTTGATGAGTTTTTCCGCATCCAAATACGGTTTTGCGGCACGGTTAAAGTAAGCGTGTCTGTCCATTTCGGCTTTGGAGTCTTTCCGCGCCTGTTTGCGTTTCACTTGCTCGGCATCAATTTCCGCTTTGAGTTCTTTTGCTTTTGCGGAATCATGCGCTTTCTTGGCAAGTCTTTGCTCAACATACAGTGCTTTCAGCTTTTCATCGCATTCGTCTTCGGCGGCAAAATAGCCTTCCAAAACGGCAAAATCGGGTTTCGAGAAGTCCGCGCCGTCTTTAAAATACTTATCAATCGCTTTGCGCGAACTGATTTTCTTTTTGGCAACTTCAATCGCAAATTTGCGCAATTCTTTTTCGCTTGCATTGGTCTTCGGCATGGCTTTTGCCGCGGCAAGCTCGGCGCGCAAATCCGCCATATCGGTCGCGCGAAGTCCGGCAAGACCCGCGTCATATACCTTTTTGTAAACCGAAAGCTGATGTTTCACAAGGTCGGTGGAGAATTTATCAAGTTCTTCACAAACAAATTTGGAAACTTCGATTTCCTCGTTGAGCGCAAGCGCCTCGCGGTACGCTTTCTTCGCGGCTTTGCGCTGTGCCTTGTCTTTTATGGTCTTATAGTCTTTTTTGCTGACTTCTTTCGGTGCCAATGCGGCAGTTTCGCGCGCATTGCGGATTAAGTCAATCGCTTCGACCAATTTCCCGTCATCCAAAGCATCGTTGCCGTAGTCCTCGAACAATGCACGGACCTGCAACACGCGTACAACGGACTTTTGTTTTCTCTCGTTAAAATCGTACCAGAAATACGGGACAACATTCATCAACGCGCCGATAGCGGAAACGATAATCAAAACACGAAGTAAACTGATTAAAATATTCGGGTCATACAACGCGGAATATGCATTGTTATAGTTATCCTGCCCGTTGGCAAGTTGCTCCGCCAAAATGGTACCGACGGTTTTGCCGTCCCCGAGCATACGGTTCAGGATTTCGGGATTGGAGGTAACCACAGCGGCATTTGTTTTGGTAATACCGCCTTTTTCATAAATAATCGGGAGCACCGAAGAAGTCGCAAGCGCAATCACCGTACCGATGGTTGCAACGGCAGAGAACATACCGTCAATGCGCTCGCCGGTTTTGTATTGCTGATAGTCGCGGATATCCGCCTGAATGGCAGGATTGAGAATATGGGCAAATGCACCCATAAATCCGTTCAAATACAAGCAACCCATAACCAGCCAAATGGTCATATGCCCGTCCAACTGCGAGGTGAACGGCAACATTAACAAAATAAAAGCAATGTTAAAGAGGTTGGTCACAACCAAAACGGATTTTTTACCCCAACGGCGAATGCAGAACGGCGCCAAAAGCATACCCCACAAAGCCGAGTTGCCATACAATGTGACCACCAAGCCGTATTCATTGCCCGAGCACACGCCGCCGTAATTGTAAAGCCAGTTGAGAATGTTGGCGTAAGAGGATTCCAAGAAGCCAATCCAGCCCGCCAAAGAGATAATCCAGAAATATTTGTTTTTTGCCACCTCACGCAGTGCGTCCATAAATTTAATTTGCACCACATGGGTTCTTGCCTGGACGATTTTTTCCTCGGTATATTTGTAAACAACAATGCAAAGCAAAATACCGAGCACGGCAAGAATGGGATACAGCAATCTGTAAACACGAATATCGGTGGAGTTGGTGTGGAACACATTTGCCGCAATAATCGGTGTAAAGAGGTTTACAAGCGTCGGTGCCAAAGAGTACACAACACTCTTAACAGCTGCAACATCGGCGCGTTCCTGCGTATTCGGGGAAAGCACATGAATCAAGTTCTCATACGCATCATAGAAGAAATAATAGAAGAAGTCCAGGAACAAGTTCAGC
>JBJEPU010000015.1:0-3624 GCA_051881395.1 Candidatus Fimenecus sp. | reverse complement strand
CGTTTGTTTGGTACTCCTTTTGGCATAATTAACACCCCACTTGTTAGATAGTATATCATACTTGTCTAACAAATGGGGTGCAATTCACTTTTCGGTTTGCGGGCTTGTTTTATACATATTCCACGATGTATGCCGTATCGGGCGAGAGGGTGAGCGCAAGCGTGCCGTTTTGAATTTCCGTTTCGCCACAGTATTCGTTACCGTTTTCGGTGATTTTATAAATTTTTGTCTTGGTAACGCCGCTTTCAAACACCTTCCATTTGCGGCTGTCGCCGTTTTTGCTGTATGCAACATAGGTTTTTTTCTTTTGCACAAGGGGCAGAAGCAGTGTGTCGCCGTCTTTTACAGTTTCGCCGTTTCGTGTGATTTTTCTGCCCTTTGCATAGGAAACAACACCATCGGAAAATTCGCAGGTTTTGTCGCTTCCTTTTCCTTTCACTGCAATTCTTGTCAGCGAATTGAGATAATGCCCCGGAACCTGATATGTTGCAAAGCGATAAATAAAATCCTTTGCCCAATTCGGATTGTCTTTTGTTACAATATCCTCACCGTGCATATTGCCGTAGAAGATTTTGTTATATACTTCCTCCCTGAATTCGCCGCCGCAGTAGATTTGCGGGGGATAGCACAACAATTCAGCATCGGTTATACGGTAGCACCACCAGCTCATGGGGATTAGCCCCACCGTGTCCATCGGCGCTTTGCGGTGATGCGCTCGCGGCACCCCGAAAATCGGCTTGTTGCGTAAATCTTCCGTCTCTTTATAGGTGAATTCCGAAGTGATGTCTATGCCCTTGGATTTTACATATTCTATCATTTTGCGCCGTGCTTCTTGCATTTCTTTTATGCTGACATAGGGCGCATAATTTTTATAGCATTGAAAATTATCCACATGAACGGTGCCTGTTTTCGCAATAAAGGGGAAAGTGTCAACAAAACGGTCAAACTGCCGCTTGAAAAGCCCCGATTCCCAATATGCTTTGTGGCAGGTCTTGTAGCATTTCCGACCGTTGTAATTTTCAATGGCGTGGGGCTTGCCGTTTTTCTTTCTGATAAGCGCCCCTGCTTTCACAAAATCTTGGAAAGACGGCGCATTGTCATAAGCGTCATTAAAATTGATGTGTACGCTTATCACGGAATGGTATTTTTTTGCTTCCTCGCTTAGCCACTTGAAACTGTCATACGCCGTTTCGTCCTCGGTTCGTTTGAGCGCTTCGTTCACCGCAAAAAAATCGGGATATTTGTCGTCATGCCCGAGATACTGCCACCCGACAAGATAATAAATTTTTGTAATGCCTTGCGTAATATTGTCAATCTTTTTGATGTATTCGAGTGCGTCGGCAAACGAAAGCAATACCTTGCTTTTTCCTGCATTTTCTTTGTCGGGAATCGCCAATCCCAATTTCATCACCATACAGCTGGCATAATCGTAATTGTATGTAAAGTTTTGTTCCATAAGCTATGCTCCTTTATAAAATCTGCTTTGAGTATAACACCCGAAAATACGCTTTCCTTTCAAAATCCTGCTTGAAAATTTAGAAAATCAATCATATACCGAAATATAGCAGATTTTCTAAATAATAAAGCATATTTTCTGAATTTTTTTGTGCTTTTCAATAGTAAAATACGATTGTAAAGCGAAAAACAGGAGGTATCTTTTATGAAAATGTATAAAAAACTTCTTTCGTTAACCGCTGTGGTCAGCGCTGTTTCTTTGGTTTTTCTGTCGTTTTCCGCCTGTAAAAAAGAAAATCAAACGGAAAGCAATCCCGATTATTTAAAAACTGTATCGCAATATCCGTTTTGGAAGAATACCGTCGACACTTCCATTCCCGAATATCAGACATATAACCATGTGCACGATTTTTTAGATGTTTGTAAAATACAGGACGGCAACGCCGTTGCAACCAACGGAAAAATCCGCAAAGTGCTGTTTATCGGCTTTGACGGTATGCGCGCAGATGCCCTGCCCTATGTTTTGGATAGCGCCGCCAACGCAAAAACAGGCGTAAGCGGTATTGCGGAGCTTCAAAAGACAGGCGGCGTGTATCTTGCCTACTGCGGCGGCGAAACGGGAACAGAAACCGAGCAGTCTACCTCTACCTCGGCAAGCTGGACCTCCCATTTTACAGGCGTTTGGGGAACGGGACACGGTATCAAAACCAATGATGACAGCAAAAACATGCAGTATAAAACCTTTATGCTGGAATATGCCGAAAAGGGACTGAACACGGCGGTTGCCTTTGATTGGGACCAGTATTTCGATGTAAACTTAAAAGAAGAAGTAAAGGTTGTAATGGCAAACCGTTTGCCCATGCAAATTTGCGACACAGACCGTGTCAAGAAAGAAAAGTTAAAAAATACATACGCTGAAACGCTGGAACTGTATAACTTTATTGCACCCGAAACACCGTCTTCTTCCGCACCGTATGACACGGGTATGCGGGATTACATTTTAGAACGCATGGCGGCAGGCGACGATATTATCTGCGGTATCTTCCACAATATTGACACCGCGGGGCACAATTACGGCTTCGGTGCAAGCACGGAATATACAGGTGCGGTTATCAACTGCGATATGTACGCCTATTCCGTTTTGCAGGCAGTCAAAGAAAGAGAACAAACATATAACGAAGAATGGCTTGTCGTTTTTGCCAATGACCACGGCGGCATCGGCAAAGGGCACGGCGAGCAGACACTTGAAGAAAGAACTACTTGGATAGCGACCAATATCCCGTTTAATGAAAAATACTATTCGCAAGGCTACAACGGTTTTACTGTGAAATAGGAGGGTACAAATGACAAAAAAACAGAAAATTTTAAAGACGGTCAAGATATGTGTTTGCGTGCTCCTTGCGGCGGTTATTTTGACTGCGGGAATTTTGTTTTTCCCGCTGACAGGCAAAAAGCACACGCAGATTTGGAGCGCGGGCGATACATTTGATGTTGCAAAAATTCAAACCGTCAGCAAAGACCGTGCAGATTTTAAAATCTTGATGTTCACGGATACTCAACTTTGGTCAGACCTTACGGAAAACAAAAAATGCTACGAGCAAATGGATGTACTTGTGGAAAAGACAAATCCGGATTTAATTATTTTGCCCGGAGACAATCTTTCCGCTTTTGCAAGCCGTTTTTCCATCAACAATTTTATAAAGCATATGGACAGTTACCAAATTCCGTGGGCGCCCGTGTTCGGCAATCACGACAGTGAAATCCCCACCACCAGCCGAAATTGGCAGGCGGATAAATATATGCAGTCCGAATACTGCCTGATGGAAAAAGGTCCGTCCAATCTTTACGGTTGCGGGAATTATGTACTCAACATTACCGAAAACGGCGAGCCGGTGTATTCTCTGTTCCTTTTTGATAACGGCGAATACATAAAATACGATAGCGGCGAGAAAAAAGAAGTCTATATGGGTTATGAGCAGATTGCTTGGTACGAATGGAATGTAAAAGGCATTGCCGCCGCGGCGGGGAGAACCGTGCCCTCTATGACTTTTTCCCATTTCGCACAGCCCGAATTCCGCGAAGCGGTGGAAAAACTCGGCATTGCAAACGAGGACGGCAGTTATACAATTCCCGAAGAATACGGTTTCGGCAAATGTGCTTATTTGCCGG
>JBJEPU010000014.1:0-3754 GCA_051881395.1 Candidatus Fimenecus sp. | reverse complement strand
CGCAAACTCAATTTGACGCGGGGGATTTGGAAGCCCCAGTTCGCGTAAAAACCAATCGTACAGCGGACGGTGATTTTCAAACTCCAACGAGCAAAGGGAGTGCGTAACGCCCTCTTTTGCATCAGACAGCGGGTGCGCAAAATCGTACATCGGGTAGACGCACCATTTGTCGCCCGTTTGGTGATGCGCAATGTGCGCAATGCGGTAAATGACAGGGTCGCGCATATTGAGGTTGGGCGACGCCATATCAATTTTTGCACGCAGGACCTTTGCGCCGTTCGGGAATTCCCCGTCGGTCATACGACGGAACAAATCGAGATTTTCCTCGACCGAACGGTCGCGGTACGGGCTGTTTTTGCCGGGCTCTGTCAGCGTGCCGCGGTATTCGCGGATTTCGTCGGCAGTCAAATCGTCGACATACGCCTTGCCGTCTTTGATGAGTTGTAAAGCACATGCATAAATGAAATCGAAATAACTCGACGCATACAGGCACTTGTCCCATTTAAAGCCGAGCCATTCAATATCCTCTTTAATGGACTCGACATATTCCATATCCTCTTTTTGGGGATTGGTGTCGTCAAAGCGCAAATTGCAAGTGCCGCCGTATTTTTTCGCCGTGCCGAAGTTGATGCAAATCGCCTTTGCATGGCCGATATGCAAATAACCGTTCGGCTCAGGCGGGAAACGGGTCTGCACATGGGTATACACGCCGTTTTCCAAATCCTCGTCAATAAAATCGTGGATAAAATTGGAAGCCATGACTGTTTCTTTTTCTTCCATAGTTTTAACTCCTTTTACAGGAAATTTACGCTTGATAAAACGCCGCCGCATCGGCAAGGCGCGCCCGCACGGTTTCTTCGCCCAACAGTTGTAAAATCGTGCACAGGTCAGGCGTGTTCTGCCGCCCCGTCACCGCAATGCGAATGACGGTGGACACATCGCCGACATGGCCTTTGAACGCCTCGGGATTTGCCTTATATTCTTTGACATTCGGCGTAAAGCCGTTGGGTGCACACAGCGCTTTGATTTTTTCAAACCACACGTCCTTGTCGTCCGATACGCTGTAAACAGCCGCATAGTCGTTTAAAATTTTTGCCGCGTCTGCCTTTGCGATATTTTCGGGCAAGGTGAAATCTTTTTCATATAATTCGGGGTACATATAGGAAAAATACCCTTTGACTTCGGAGAATGCCGCAATATCCTTGCGCGGTTTTTTGCCGCCGCGGTCAAGAGAAAGCATACCGACCGCTTTTTCGCGGTTCTCTTTTAAGATTTCCGCATAAGCCCTGTCATATTCCGCCGCCCACGCAAGCGTTTGGGTATACACTTCTTCGGCGGTCATTTTGGAAATGACGGTTTTGCTGATGTCCCGCAGTTTCGCCATATCGAACAGCGCACCCGAAACACTCATCTTTTTTAAATTGAAAGGGAATGTGAAAATATCCGCATCGGGATTTGCGCGCCGCCAATCCTCAAAATTAGAGTTTAAGAGCGTCATTAAGTATTCGAGTAACGCCTCTTTCGGGTAGCCGTTTTCCGCAAAATAGGAAACCGCCGCTTCGGGGTCTTTGCGTTTGGAGAGCTTGCGCTTGGTGCCGTCCTGCTCGTCAATTTTCAACACCTGCGGCGTGTGCGCATATTTCGGCACGCGGAAGCCGCAAGCCTTAAACAATGCGATGTGCTTCGCCGTGGAGGGAATCCACTCCTCGCCGCGAATGATATGCGTTGTGCGCATAAAATGGTCGTCGCACACATGCGCAAAATGGTAGGTCGGCACGCCGTCGCTCTTTAACAGCACTTCGTCAATAATATTTTCGGGCATTTCAATTTTGCCGCGTACCATATCCTCTACCATGATGCGTTTGTTTTCATCGCCGTCGGAACGAAAACGCAAAACATACGGCTTACCGTTTTTGATATTTTCCTCGATTTCTACGTCGGTTAAGTCGCGACATTTCGCATATTTGCCGAAATAGCCGCGAATGAGCGCGCCATCCTGTTCCTGTTTTTCGCGCAGGGCGACAAGCTCGTCCGCCGTACAAAAGCAGGGGTACGCAAGCCCGCGCACCACCAAATCCTTTGCAATCGTTTGGTACAGTTCCACACGCTTGCTTTGCGTATACGGCCCGTATGCGCCGCTTTCCGTGCCGAAGCCCGTTACACCCTCGTCAAACGCAATGCCGAAGGTTTGAAAGCCCTCTAAAATCGCGGAAACGCCGTCCTCAATTTCGCGCTTTTTGTCGGTATCCTCAATGCGCAGATAAACAACGCCCTGTGACAACCGCGCCACCATATAATCCGTCAGTGCGCCGAACAGCCCGCCGACATGCAAATACCCCGTGGGGCTCGGTGCAAACCGCGTCACGCGCGCGCCCTCGGGCAAATCGCGCGGCGGATACATCGCCTCAAAATCTGCGGGTGTTTTATGAATATGCGGAAATAAAAGGTCCGCAATTTTTTGCGTGTTTTCCATACTTTCGATACACCTCTCAAAATATGCCTATATATTATCGCAGAAAATCGACAAAGTATCAACTGTTTTTTTCGCAAAAACGGGAAAATAACGAAAAAAAGCAGTTCGAGCCGCGGCCCGAACTGCCGAAAAATCGGTTATTCCTCGATTTTTAATTTCTTGACAATCGCGCAAAGGCGTTTCTTGTCGAAAATCACGGGGGTGGGGTACAGCGGGTGCGCTTCTTTCATCGCACGCTCGACAATCGTGTCAATATCTTCGTCTTTGATTTGCGTAAATCCGGTAGGAATATTCATACGCGCATTCATCGATTTGATTTCAAAAATGAAGTTGACGGCTTTGTCCGCTTCGCTGACGCCCTTGACGCCTGCAATATCCGCAAGACGGGCAAGCGGTGCGTAAACCGCACTGCCGTACTCCTCCAAAACCACGGGCAAAATCACGGCATTTGCAAGCCCGTGCGGAATGCCGTACATACCGCCCAAGTTGTGCGCGATGGCGTGCACATAGCCGACATACGCGCGGGTGAACGCCATACCGGCATAGAAAGAGGCTAACAACATATTGTTGCGCGCTTCAATATTTTTACCGTCATTGTACGCGGTTTCGAGGTTTTCAAAAATCAGCTTGGTCGCTTTTTCGGCATATTCGCGGGTGGATTTCACATTGCTTTTGCCGATATACGCTTCGACCGCGTGGGTGAGTGCGTCCATGCCGGTGGTGGAAGTGATGTGCGGCGGCAAGCCGACGGTCAGTTCCGGGTCGAGCACCGCATATTTCGGGCGCAGGCACGGATCATTAATCGCATATTTTTCATGGGTTTGGGTGTTGGAAACCACCGCCGCGAGCGTGGTTTCGGAGCCTGTACCCGCTGTGGTGGGCACAGCGAAGAACGGCGGCAATTTGTGCATGACCTTCATCACACCGCGCATTTGCGGAACGGTTTTGTTCGGGCGCACCACACGCGCCGCCGCGGCCTTTGCGCAGTCCATCGGGCTGCCGCCGCCGAACGCAATCATCGCTTCACAGCCGTTTTCCACAAACATCGCGCGTGCTTCTTCGATATTTTCAATCGAGGGGTTGGGCTGTACGCCGTCATACACCACATAGTTTATATTTTTGGCGGTCAGTTCTTCAAACAAGCCGTCCAAAATATGTAAGCTCATCAAGCCCTTATCCGTGACAATCATCACGTTGTTAATACCTTTGTCGGCAATCACGCCGGGCAGCTTTTTAATACTGCCGGGACCGGTTAAGAGCTCAGGCTCCGACCAGTCGAGG
>JBJEPU010000013.1:0-3797 GCA_051881395.1 Candidatus Fimenecus sp. | reverse complement strand
CCTTTGTCGCTACGCGACATTTCCCCTAACAGGGGAATCTCACCGACCCCTACGCACAAAATGCAATGCGTTCGACCTCCACAAATCCCAATTTGTCATTCTGAACGAAGTGAAGAATCTCAAAAAACAAAGCACCGTAGAAACGAGTCTTGTCGCCGAACGGCGCAAATGCCATTGGACAATTCGCAAACCTTCCCTGCGTACACACCTGAAAAACACCGCCTTCGGGTGCGTTTGTTTGCTTTGTTTATACGCTTTCGCAATTGATATCCCTTCAAAAAAACGAAAGACCGCGATGTAAGCTGAACCTTGCATCGCGGTTTTTATTTTTTAATGGTGGGGTTGTCGGTAAGCCCAGCGATATAATCAATGCTGACATTGTAAAGCTTTGCAAGGCGGATAATCAACTCAAACGGCGGCTCACGTTTTCCCTGTTCGTAATTTGTGTATGTGGTTTTGTGCATATGCAGAATTTCTACCAACTGTGTTTGTGTTAAATCCATATCTTCCCGCAAATCGCGCAATCGAGGATAGTAGTGCATAATTTCTCACCTCAATGGTATTATTACACGATACAACATATGTTGTTGACAAAATACATCATATGTTGTATTATTGTGTCAGGATTTGGTGCCTATATTCGCAAATATATTCTGTATATCGAAAGAAAAGAATTCTAAAAAATGCACATCAAAAAAACGATTTATGAGCAACTGTTGACATATTGTCCCGCTTTTCCGCCGGAAAGCGGTGGAATTTTAGGCGGGCGAAATGGCGTTGTAACGCAATTTGTGTTGGATTTAGGGCTCACGACAACCCGTGATGATTTTTATATTCCGAATGTAGAATATTTTAACGATGTGATTGCTATGTGGCAGACAATCGGAATTGCATTTTACGGCATATTGCACACACATCCCAAAAACAGCAAAGAACTTTCACCCGCAGACCGTGCTTATATACTGTCCGTTATGCAGGTAATGCCCAAAACGATTGAACGTCTGTATTTTCCACTCGTTTTTCCACGAGTGGGTATTCGTGCATACAGCGCCGTTCGGAAAGAAAACAACATAACTCTAAAAACGGAAGATATTATTTTGGTGCTTTGAATACGATTTGATACACTTCGGTGTCAAAATATAATAAGAAAGGTTGCGAAAAAATGGAAAAAGAAAAACAAGGTGCAATTGTATTACCGCAAGGTTATTTTTGCGGCGGAAATTGCTCGGATTGCCGTTATTTTGAATACAGAAAAACTGACGCAAACGGCAGGGGATATTGTAACCACTACGGACACTATTATTATCCCTCGGAACGGCAAGGCTGCCTTTCTTACGAGAAATGATACAGAGGGTTTTATCAAAGGAGGTTCACGGTGGTTGAAAAAAACAGCATTTCCTATATGAAGGATTATCTCAACTATGCAATGCAATTTGAGAAATATGTCTATATTTGGGAAAATGCAATGAACAATATCAATACGCGCTTGCACGATATAGGTACCGAAGAAAAAAGATTGGAAAGGCAGAAAAAACAGTCGAATGATTCTTTGCAACACTTGGATGCAAAATATGCAAAGCAAAGGAATCAAAAACAACAAGAGGGACAGAACTATAAAAGAAGTGCAAATAAGGAACTTGCAGTCCTTTTAGTTGATATCGCACTTTGTATTCTTTTCGGAATATGGTTGGTGGGCTACGGGCTGGAGAAAAAAGGGCAAGGCTTGAATCATTACAGTATTTGGCTGATTTTGCTTTTTTCTGCTATCGGAACCGCGGCGGCGTTCTTATTTACATTTGTAGGGCCGATTTTTCTTGGCCTTTATACAAGCAGTAGAGCGCAGTATAAACGGTGCGTTGAAGAATTGGCGCTTGCCAGCGGGGACGGGTCACAAAAGCGTACGGCGATATTGTTGCAAGCAGAATCAAAAAACGCTGCGACTGCGTTATCGGGAATTACCGCCGCTAAACAACGGTTACTTCTCGAACGGAATGAGATTTCTGCCGCTTTACAGCAATCGAAACAATATTTATCGCAAATATATGCTGAGAACTGTTTGCCTTCCAAATACAGGAGCTTTAATGCGGTTGCAACGCTTTATGAGTACCTTGAAACCGGCCGCTGTACGGCCGTTCAAGGGCACGGCGGGATTTATGACACCTATGAAAACGATTTGCGGATGGGACTGATTATGGATACGCTGATTGAAATCAGAGATTCTATGCACAGAATCGAAACAAACCAACAGGTGCTGTATCAAGAATTACGGCAAGCCAATCAAACTCTAACCGGTATCGGTTCAGATATTCAAAAGATTGAAAAAACAAATGCGGAAATTGCAAAAAACACTGCGATTTCTGCTGCTGCGAATCAGCAAACCGCCGCAGTTGCCAAGTGGATGGCTTGGAGAGATTGGGCAAATGGAAATTATTAAACATTTTAAGGAGTGTTATTATGGAACAAGTAAAAGCGTTTGGATTTTTGGAGGAACAAAAGGACTTTTTGTTCCCGAATAAGGTGTATTCGGAAACAGAGGTTGAGCAAGCACTGTTAGAAGCCCCGGAGGCTTTTGCGGAAATTATGAAAACCATTCCTTTCCGCAAGCCTTCCACAGTCAAATTGATTTCGATTTTGGTGGGCTCTTTGGGCGTTGACCGTTTTTATTTGGGCGATGTAAAAAAAGGAATTATAAAGTATTTTACCTTCGGCGGTTTCGGCGTTTGGTGGATTAAGGATTTTCTTTCTGCAAAGGACAGATGCCGTGCGTATAACTGCGAGAAACTGTTAGCAGCCATACAAGACCCATCGGTAGTTGCGCAAATGCAGCGTATGGATGCATCTATCGACAAGGCGGTTCAGGTTGCAAAGGCGGCGGCACCGCTTGCAAAAGACTTAAAAGACGGGCTCGGTGATGTTCGAGACACCTTTTATGTAAATTGACATCGCAAAGTATACAAGGCGAAAGGACAAAGCATTTTCGCCGCAACAAAAAACAGGTCACTCGATTTTTGACATATTAAAGGACACCGCCTTCGGGCGGTGTTTTTTTGCACCTATTTCCAAGATGCCTGTTTTCAAGCCTCGACTTTGTGCAAAAATTGCCGCACGGACGAAAAATCACGAAAAACCGCGAAAAAATCTCCCCACCACGCCCCACTTTGGAAAATCTTGGCATTTTTTGTGCAAAATGCTCGAATAAAGCACAAAAATTTCTCTGTTTTACGCAAAAAAAATCTTGCATTTGGGGACGGGATACATTATAATAAGAGCAAATAGGAGCGCAATTTCATAAAAAAGGTGAAAAAAGGTGAATTATTCACCGCGTTTCCTGTTTGTGTGAAAGAAAGGAGCGTGAGGCAAGTGTCTTTTTGGGGCAATTATCCGCATACGTTGGATTCTAAAAACCGATTGTTCATCCCTGCGAAGTTCCGCGAGGGCTTGGGCGATTCTTTTGTACTGTATGCGCCGAAGAACGACAACTGCCTTTACGCTTATAATGTGAAAGATTGGGAAGACATCTGCGCCGAGGTTATCGAAAGCGGCAACCTAAATATGCAGCGCTATATTTTCGATGACGCTGTCGCCGTCGAGCCGGACAAGCAAGGCAGAATTACGATTAAAGCGGATTTTTGCAAGCGCGCGGGACTTAAAAAAGAAATCACCGTGGCGGGTGTCGGCAAGCGCATTGAAATTTGGGATGCACAAAAACGCGCCGAAGCCATGGCGCGTGCCGAAGCGCTTTCGGAAAGCTATCCCGAAATCCATTTTTAACAGGGCGTGCGGCAAATGGAGTTTAC
>JBJEPU010000012.1:0-3798 GCA_051881395.1 Candidatus Fimenecus sp. | reverse complement strand
GCTTGAACAATTTGCTATAGAAATTTTTGTCTAACTTTTTGGGGTCACTTCAAAAAAAGAGACGGGGTGTTATTTTGTTTGTTGGGGTTTGCGCCGCCCCGCTTTGTTTGTCATTCTGCGCCTTTTGAAAAAAATCGCGTTCCATGTATTCTGTACTTTGCACTGTTTGAGTTTCTTCACTTCGTTCAGAATGACAAATTGGGGTTTGTAGGGGATTAACGGAATAGGCAAAATGCAATACGAGCGTAGGGGGCGTCGACTCGGCGCCCCGTTGTAGGGGCGGGTCTCCGTGCCCGCCCGTGGATTTTGATGTGATTTTGCGGAACGGTCAAGACCGTTCCCTACGCACGGAATGTAATATGAGCGTAGGGGTCGGTGAGATTCCCCTGTTAGGGGAAATGTCGCGTAGCGACAAAGGGGTAATGGCGTAGCCGTAACTCGACGACCCGTTGTAGGGGGGGCTTATGCGCCCGCCCGATTGTCATTCTGAGCCGATAGGCGAAGAATCTCGTTTCGCACATTTTATACTTGGTGCTGTTTGAGATCCTTCGCTTCGCTCAGGATGACAAATACAAACCCAAATTTCCCTTTCACAAAAACGGCGAGATGATTCTCTGCCGTGGCAAAACACAAGCAAAACGGCAATGCGCGATTTAATCCTTCATATATTTCCCGAAACGGATTTGGTTGACGATAAAGCCGACACCCAAAACCAACAAGGCGGGAATGAGCAGAATAATCAGCGCCAAAATCCCGATAAGCACAATCGGCACGCCTTTTTTGCTCTTTTTGCGTTCGGGTTTCGGGACTTCCTCTTTCTTCGGCGCGGGATTTTCTGCCGTGTAGTGCGGCAAAATCGGCAATACCGCGTTGTAAGACGGAATACCGCTGTTATGTAAAAGCGGCTCGACGAAATCGCACAGCGAGTCGGACACTTTCAAAAGCTTTTTCACCGAAATATGCAGTGCCGCAAAAACGGAGTCGAAAATGCTTAAAAGCCCCATGGTGATTTTGTACGCCGCGTCCTCGGGGTTGTAGAGGTTTTCGCCTGCATAGAGATTGGTGACAATATCCACAATGAAATCGACCACAGATTTATCCTGGATGTCGGCGTAATCCTCGGGCTTTAAGCCGGTTTCTTTCTTTGTCCATTTGGCAACCGTGCCGATTTTCAAGCTGTTTAACCGTTTGGCAAAGGGCTTAATCAACCAACCGATTTTGTAAATGAGTTTCTTTTTGATACTCATTGCCGTGACCATATCGGCAAATTTGTGGGTGTCGCCGCCGGCGGCTTTGACCATATCGCGCACCATACCCACGAGTTGATTTTTCAGGTATTCCTGCAAGGAGCTGCCCTCTAAATCAAAATCCACCTTTTCGGTGATAAAGTCGGTGGTGGTGGAGACAATCCCCGCCGCTTCGTCCACCACAACGGTGCGAATGGGCGCAGGGTAGCCCACAGTTGCGGAGGTAGCAATCGTATACAGCGTATTGCCGATGTCGCTCTCGATTTTATCAATGTGGTGAATGTGGGTGTGCCCCGTCAACACAAATTGCAGTCCCAAATCGGCATACTGCTTACGGCGAATGTCAAAGTCACCGTGCATATCGTTTTTGCCGATAAGCGCATAGACAGGTGACGGCGCAATCAGCGGGTGGTGCGTCATCATCAGCATAAACTGATTGTTTTTCTTCGCGTCCTCGACCTGCTCGCACAGCCAAGCGTAGCAGTCATCGGAAATACCGCTTTTGCCCGCCGAATTGCTGTCATCATTGATGGCAAACAGGCGGTAGCCCTCCTGCAACTGCACCACATACGACATACTCTGGCGGTGCACGGACAGTGCCTCGTCAGGGCCGAATTCGCGGTACATATCATAAAGTTCCTCGCGCTTTGCCGCGGGGATTTTGACTTTTTCGTCGCCGACATAAGCATTCGTCTGCCCGTCATCCTGATAATCGTGCGTGGCGGTAATCACATATACGCGCTTGCCCGCCGCCTTTAAATCACGGAGCATTTCAATAAATTCGCGGTGTGAATCATACTCACCGTTGCTGGTGGTGTCGCCTGAAAGGAGGACAATATCGGTGCGTTTATCCGCCTTGATTTGGCGGAACGCCGCGTCCAAAAGCTCTGCGGAATATTTTAACAGCATTTGGCTTTTGGTATTTGCCGCTTCGTAGGCTTTGCCTTCGGTGCCGGTAGATTTTGCGTAATAGTGCGTATCGGTAATGACGGTAACCGTCAGCGGTGCTTTTGCCATATCAATCTCTCGCTTTCGTCGCAATTTCTTCCTGCAAACGGGCAATCAATGCGGGCAGTTCCATCGCGCCGATGTCGCCCTCGCCGCGGTGGCTGACGGAGACCGAGCCGTTTTCGACCTCTTTGTCGCCGACAATCAGCCAATACGGCAATCTCTGCAAGCGGGATTCGCGGATTTTGTAGCCGATTTTTTCACTGCGGTCATCTACCGTCACGCGAAGCCCTGCGCTTTCGAGTTGCTTTTTGATTTCATATGCTCTGTCGTGATGACGGTCTGCAATCGGCAGAATGCGCACTTGCTCGGGCGCGAGCCACAGCGGGAATGCGCCTGCGAAATGCTCAATCAAAATGCCGATGAAACGCTCAATCGAGCCGAACACCACGCGGTGAATCATAATCGGGCGGTGTTTTTCGCCGTCTGCACCGACATATTCCGCCTCAAAGCGTTGCGGCAGTTGGAAGTCCAACTGAATGGTGCCGCACTGCCAAGTTCTGCCGAGGGAGTCCTCCAAATGGAAATCGATTTTTGGACCGTAGAACGCGCCGTCGCCCTCGTTGACAACATAGGGAAGCTGTAATTCATCGAGTGCCTTGCGCAGGCCGTCGGTCGCCATTTCCCAATCCTCGTCACTGCCCATAGAGTCCTCGGGACGGGTGGACAGTTCCACATGATATTTAAAGCCGAACAGCGTGTAAACCTCGTCAATCAAGCGCACAACGCCTTTGATTTCGTCGGTGATTTGCTCGGGTGTCATAAAGATGTGCGCGTCGTCCTGCGTGAAGCAACGCACACGCATCAGCCCGTGCAATGCGCCGGATTTTTCGTGGCGGTGCACAAGCCCCAACTCGCCCATGCGAATCGGCAAATCACGGTAAGAACGCATTTCCGATTTATACACCAGCATACCGCCCGGGCAGTTCATCGGTTTGATGGCAAAATCCGTATCGTCAATCACCGTGGTATACATATTTTCTTTGTAATGGTCCCAGTGCCCTGAGGTTTCCCACAGCGCGCGGTTGAGCATAATCGGGGTGGAGATTTCCACATAGCCCTCACGGGTGTGGATTTCGCGCCAATAGTCAATCAGCGTGTTTTTGAGAATCATACCTTTCGGCAGGAAGAACGGGAAACCCGGGCCCTCGTCCATCATCGTAAACAGTTTCAGTTCCTTGCCGAGTTTTCTGTGGTCGCGTTTTTTCGCTTCTTCAATTCTTTCCAGGTATTCCTCCAATTCCGATGCTTTCGGGAATGCGGTCGCATAAATGCGTTGGAGCATTTTATTGTGCTCATCGCCGCGCCAATATGCACCCGTGCAGGAGGTCAACTTAAACGCTTTCACCGCGCCCGTTGTCATCAAATGCGGACCTGCGCAAAGCTCGGTAAATTCACCCTGCTTGTAGAACGAAATCGGCTCACCGTTGCCTGCGTGTTCGGCAATGAGTTCCACTTTGTAGGTTTCGCCTTTTTCCGCCATCAGCGCGGTTGCCTCGGCGGGCGGCAACTCGAATTTTCCAAGCGGCAAATCCTCTTTGAC
>JBJEPU010000011.1:4982-20972 GCA_051881395.1 Candidatus Fimenecus sp. | reverse complement strand
CGAGTAATTCAAGCCCCCGCCCTACCGTATAAATTGCCCCTACAAACCCCAATTTCCCCCGTTCGGCGCGCGCCTGTAACCGACGGGGCGCACAGGGCGATTACTGGATAAGCGCCAGCGTAACCGCCGTGCCGACCCCTGCCGCCGAGACAAGCAAACCCGCCAACCAATAATAAATGGCTTTTACACGCTTCTTTTTGCTTTTCGGCACCTTAGCCGTCTGCGGCAAAACCTGCTGTGCCGCCGCACGGAGTTTTTTTTCGTCCGTATCGGCATATTCGGGCTTTACAAAAAAGAACGCCCGCTCAAAATACGGTGAGCCGGTTTCACAAATTTCCAAAACCTGTCGGTTAACGCCTTTGACCATAAAAAATGCCTCCGAAATGTTTTTCATAGTATCGGCAAATGCGTAAAAATTATGCAAAACGGTCTTGTCAAATCTTGCAATATTTTGTCAATATGGGATTTTTACCAAACTTTTTTATTTTTGAAATATACAAATAGTATATTTCAAAAATGTTTAAAAATGTTCAAAACCCTGTTCAAAATGTCAAAAAGTAAGGGGTAAAACGCTAAAAATGAGCGTGAAAACCGAGTTTTGAACAGATGTTTATAAACATTGTTAAACTTTTGACTAACTACTATTTGTTTTGTCCGCTTTACAAAATATACAATACGGAGTGCTGTGTAGACAGATTTTAAGTTTTTTTCTTGTGCAATTTGCCATTGTGAATTTTCTACGGAAAACTGCAAATTTTTTGTGAAATACTCCATTTTTTCCGACCGAAATAATCGCGAAAAATATCGGTATATTTTCTTTTTTCGTGCAGAAAATAGCATAGAACGATTTTGATACGAAGGAGTTTTACGATATGAAAGCAACCGGTATTGTTCGCAGAATTGATGACTTGGGGCGCGTGGTCATTCCGAAAGAAATTCGGCGCACCATGCGCATTCGGGAAGGCGACCCGCTGGAAATTTTCACAGCGGCGGACGGTGAAGTGATTTTTAAAAAGTATTCCCCGATGGGCGAGTTGCCCGAGACGGCGGCACAGTTGACAGAAGTGCTTTCCCGCGCAACGGAATTGCCCGTCTTGATTACCGACCGCGACCATGTGCTTGCTGTGGCAGGTGCGCCGAAGCGCGAATTACAGGAACGGCGCGTCAGCGAGGAATTGGAACAGTTGATGACGGACCGCACAAGCTACATCGCGTCGCCCGAGACGGTCTCCCTTTACCCGATTTCGGGATTTGAACGCGAGGCGGCAATTGCCCTGCCGATTATCGGCGGCGGCGATGTTTCGGGCGCAGTGGTTATGTTACTGCGCGAGGACGGCTCCATGCCCACCTCCGAAGAAAAAAAGCTGATGCAGGTCGCGGCGTCCTTTTTGGGCAAGCAGACCGAGGAATAAACTTCTGCGCACACAGAAAAACCGCCTGTTGCGGGGCAATCCCGCACAGACGGTTTTTGTTTTCGGCAATTCAGCCGTTCAGTTCTTCTTCAAATTCGGGTAAAACTAGTTTTTTGGTCATTTCAAAAATAGCATACCCCTGCGCCGCAGAAAGTCCGTCATTCCCGGTAAACCCAGCTGCACGAGTTATTGTTGAACAATCGGCATTCAGCGTATACACATATTTGAGCGTATCTGCATTGCGTATCAGTTTACCATTCAAATCGGTTTTCCCGTTAAATTCAAACACATGGTTACTGTCACCTTCGGGCACAACATAAATACACGCCAAACGCGCGGGGTCAGAGCCGTATTTTTGCACCACAGCCTGAATGAATTTATTATTTTCATCATCCGTAAAATACATATCGCCTGTTTTTTCAGGCATAGAAAAAGCGATGGTGGTTGTCGGCGCGGCAGTGGTTGAAGGGGAAACCGCAGTCGTTTTTTCCTGCGGAAGCTCCGCCGAAACAGCGGTCGTCGTTTCAATCTGCGCCGTCGTGCTTGGCACAGCAGAAGAAATCTCCGTTGTGTTTTCCATATCTTTTGTACCACAGGCAGTAAATAGTAAAATCAGCGCTGAAAACAGTAACAAAGGGGGAAGAATTCGTTTATACATATATTTTCCTCTAAAAAAAACGGCGACGCATTGCGCCGCCGAAATGTGTAACCACAGTTTACAATTACAGCCCAAGTATCGGACCGACAACAGCCATAATTTGTTCTAAAACCGGCTGTAAAGCGGCAGCAATTGCATCAAAGTCAATCCCTAAATTAGCGAGAGTCTCACCCAATGTGCCAAGCAAGCTACTGATATCCATACTTTTTCAGCTCCTTTCTTCATAATATAGAAAGCTTTTTCGTAAACTCAATATACCACAACCCAAAAATTTTGTAAATAAAAATCAGTGAAATTGTTATACAAAAAATCATTCCTAAATTTGTGCACCTTGCCTTATATATCCAAAAATCAACATAAATTTCACGATTTTTTCCCGTTGAGAACGACAAAAACGCAGGTTTGTAAAATGTGAAATAACAAAAAAACAGATTTTTTGCACCGTTGCGCACAGAAAATCCGTTGCCAATTTTAGAAAAATTCGGTATACTGTTTGCAAGAAAATAAAAGGGGGCGCTTGCCTTGGCGCAGTCCAAACACGGCTGTCCGTACGCGAAACAATGCGGCGGCTGTCAACTGCAAAATTTAACCTATCCGGAGCAACTGCGCCACAAGCAAATTCAGTGCATTCGTCTTTTGGGGAAGTTTTGCCGCGTGCAGGAAATCATCGGTATGAAAACACCCTACCACTACCGCAACAAGGTACAGGCGGCATTTGCCTCCGACCGCCGCGGGCAGATTATTTCGGGCGTGTATCAATCGTCCTCCCACAAGGTGGTGGCGGTGGAGTACTGCATGACCGAGGACGAAAAAGCCGACGAAATCATCGGCACGGTGCGCAAGCTCTTAAAAAGTTTTAAATTAAAGCCCTACAATCCCGACACGAAGCAGGGATTTTTGCGGCATGTGCTTGTAAAACGCGGCTTTCAAAGCGGACAGATTATGGTGGTGCTGGTAACGGGGACGCGGGAATTTCCGAAAAAGCGGTCGTTTGTCAATGCGCTTTTGAAAGCACACCCCGAAATCACGACGGTACTGCAAAATATCAATCCCCGCCGCACGAGTATGGTACTCGGCGAGAAAGAAGAAATCCTCTACGGCGACGGCAAAATCGAAGAACAGCTTTGCGGCTTACGCTTTCGCATTTCGGCAAAAGCGTTTTACCAAATCAATCCCGTGCAAACCGAGGTTTTATATAAAACGGCATTATCGTTTGCCGACCTTTCCGGAGACGAGACCGTAATTGACGCCTACTGCGGCACGGGCACCATCGGGCTGTTTGCCGCCGCGCACGCGAAAGCGGTTATCGGCGTGGAAGTCAACGCGGACGCGGTAAAGGACGCGCGAGAAAACGCAGGGCTTAACGGTATACAAAACATTCGGTTTGTGTGCGCGGACGCAGGCGAATTCATGCGCGCCGCCGCCGCAAACGGCGAAACGGCGGATGTGGTGCTGATGGACCCGCCGCGCGCCGGCAGTGACCGCGCGTTTTTGTCGTCGCTTTTGACGCTCGCGCCCGAAAAAATCGTCTATATTTCCTGCAATCCCGAAACCCAACAACGCGATTTGCTGTTCCTTTGCAAGAACGGGTATAAAGTCAAAAAAATCCAACCCGTCGATATGTTCCCGCATACGGCGCATGTGGAGACGGTGGCGTTATTGGTCAAATAAATGGAAAATAGAGCATAAAATCGGGCGCGTACCTTTTGGTACGCACCCGATTGCTGTTTTTTCTTGTTTTACTTGCCTTGCAAATCCGCAAAATAGGACTGAAATTCCACGCGGTATTTGCTTTCGGGAAACAGAAATTTGTGAATAGACAAAAAATAACTATCCGTCATGCTCGCAATATAATCCGCCACGATTTGGTTGGGGTCTGTACGGAGATAGGGCGATTTTTCCTCATAAAAGCGGCGTTGTGCCGTTACAAACGCGATGTGGTGGCGATAAACAGGGCTGTTTTCCTCGCCCGCTTTGAGCGCGCGCAACAGTGCATCATACACCTCGCAAAACATCGGGCGCACCAAATCATTATACGCCCCGTCGAGCGCCTCGTTTTGATAAATGTATTCGTAATTTTCGCGTTTGGCCGTCTGTAAATCGCGAAACGCCTGTTCGCTTAATGCAATGTAATCCTTGCCGTAACTGTTTTCCAAAATATCCACAATCAGGTTGTTAATCATTTCTGCATTTTGCGTGCCGATGCTTTCCGTTGCAAAGGTTTGCTTTTGCGGCAGAATTTTGGCAACGCGCGCGTCCTGTCGGTCTTTGCCGAGGTAGGCAATCATATCCGAAATACGCACCACGCACCCCTCCAAGGTCATCGGCGTGAGCGCCTTCGCCGCCGCATTGCCGTTCGTCAAACAAGCGGCAAGCTCACGGTCAAACTGTGCAAAATCTTTCGCGGTGTCGGGCACATACGCCTGCTGTTCAAATTCACCGTTGTGGCAAAGAATGCCGTCGAGCGTTTGCAGGCTGATGTTGCGGCAAAACAGGGTGTCGAGCACCCGCGCGCTTTGGGCGTTGTGCAAAAAGTGCGTGCCGTTTTGCGCATACAGAATTTCGTCCAAAAACCGTTCGCCCGCATGGCCGAACGGCGTGTGGCCGATGTCGTGCCCGAGGGCGATTGCCTCGATTAAATCAAGATTGAGCCCCAAAACCGCGCCGATGTTGCGCGCAATACGCGACACGAGTTGCACATGCAAGCCGCGCCGCGAAATATCGTCATTTTGATAGAACGAAAACACCTGCGTTTTGTCGGTGTAGCGGTTGTAATAGGGCAAATGCAGGATTTTTTCGCAGTCGCGCACAAAAGCGGGCCGCCAAAGGTTGGCTTTGTCGTGCGCCGGGTCGCGGCGGACAATCGCTTCATCACGGCAGGCATAGGGATTTTTCCACCCTGCGTCGCGGTCCGCTTGTATGCGGGCTTGCAGTTCGTCCGACAATTTTGCGTATCTTAATTTGCCGTTTTTGCCGTTGTTTTTTGGTTGCGTTTCTGCCACAGGAAATCCCTCCTTGACGGTCAGAGCCATTTTATAAACCGAATTTGCGGTTTTTCATCAGTAAATCCAAGCGCTCTGTAAAAAATGTGAGCATCTTGCCGTGATGCACCGGAATTTGCACGAATCCCCGCCGCGCCGATTTCCCGCGCCCAAACTTCCACCGCCGAAAGCAGTGCACGCCCCGCGCCTGAACGGCGATATTGTTCGGAGACGGCAAGTCCGAGCAGATTGACCAACGGTTCAAAATACAGCGTTTCGTAATACGCCGCGTGCACAAAGCCAATAACAGTCCCCCCCTGTATTGCCACAAAAACGCGTTCGCGGGATTTGTCAACGGCGGCGATTCGCTTTTGCAACAATTCGGGCGTGCACGCATAGCCTAAATCGTCTTTGCAAAGCGCGGCGATCGCTTCACAATCCGAAATGACCGCCTCGCGGACAGACACAGAATTTTGTACCATTGTATATGCCTCCTTCGCGTTGCGGTAGGGGCGAACCGTGCTCCCCCGCCCACCGTTTTGTCATTTTGAGCCGTTAGACGAAGAATCTTGTTTTGGTATGCTTTCCTTTTAAGCTTCTTCACTTCGTTCAGAATGACAAATTTTAATTTAGCGTAGGGGGCGACGACTCGGCGCCCCGTGAAATTTGATGTGTTTTTGCCCCTCCGTCACGCGCTTTGCGCGTGCCACCTCCCCAACAAGTGGGGAGGTTTGCGGAACGGTCAAGACCGTTCCCTACGCGTTGTCATTCTGAGCCGTCAGGCGAAGAATCTCGTTTTCGATACACTTTTCTTTTGAGCTCCTTCGCTTCGCTCAGGATGACAAGCATAAATAAAAATTTAGGCACTTGCAAAGTAAACTAACGAATCAAAAGGCAGAATAAAATCGGCAAAAATGCCGCAGGCAACAAATTCGCCACCTTGATTTTGGTCACTTTTAAAAGGTTCAGCCCAATCGCCAAAATCAATATCGAGCCGACGGCGGACATTTCGGTAATCATCGCGTCGGTTAAGAATGCGGAGACAAATTGCGCCGCCAAGGACAGCGCGCCCTCATATACAAACAAAACCACGCCCGAAAAGAAGCACCCGAAGCCGAGGGAAGAGGTAAATATTAAAACCGTTACGCCGTCGAGCAAGGCTTTGGTGTAATAGGTGTCAAATTTCCCCTGCATACCCGCCTCAATCGCACCGACAATCGCCATTGCGCCCACGCATACAAACAGTGTGGACGAAACAAACGCTTCTCCGAACGAGGATTGGTCGTTTTTCGTCAGCTTTTTCTGCAAAAATGCGCCGAAACGGTTCAAGTGGCGGTCAAGGTCAATCCATTCGCCCAAGAGCGCGCCCAAAACAAGCGAGAGCACCTCAATCAACAACGCTTCGCCCGCAAGCGCGCCCTGTATGCCGATAAACCCCACACAAAGGCCGAGCGCCGCTGTCAGGGTTTTCTGCACGCGTTCCGGAATGCCCTTTTTGAATAGCATTCCGAGCCCCGCACCGATAAATATTGCCGCGGCATTCACTGCCGCACCGAGCAAAACCATATGTATCCTTCTTTTTAGTTATAAATTGAATATTTTTATATTCGTTTGTCCTTTTACGCCGTTCCGTAAAAAATCTCTTTTTCATTTTTGAGATTCTTCACTTCGTTCAGAGTGACAAATTTTAATTTAGCGGCGAAACCGGAATCCTTATATTCCTCCCTCTGATGAGGGAGGTTTGCGGAACAGTCAAGACCGTTCCCTACGCACGAAATAAAATTTTCAGGGTAGGGCGGGGGCTTGCCCCCGCCGTCAATTCATCGCAAACCTCGCGGCGGGGGCGCGGGTGTCCGGTGGACACCTCTGCGAATGAAATGAGCAGAAGCGCTGTCTGAGCCGGCAGGCGAGTAATTCAAGCCCCCGCCCTACCGTGTAAATACAAATATAAATTAAAATTTATACACCCTGCAAAGTGCATTTACAATTTGCCGTCGCGCGGGCACGACCGTTTGAGAGGTTTCGTAAAGATTCCCAACACAGTATATTTACGATGCAAAAACGATTTCTGCAAAGTCGTACATTTCCGCTGTGCTTTGTGCCGCTGTGTGTATTGTAATTTTGACACAGCCCGGATGTTTGGTCGCCGTTTCGCCGGCGGCGCGCACCACATGGTAATAGGTATCGCCTAAAAAACTGCAATAATTCGCCTTGGGATGAATATGCCCAATAGAAACAAGCCCGACATTCCCCGTTTCTGCCGTCATTTCGTCAAATGCGGCGTTGCCGTCAATTCCCTCGTAAAAATCGTTCGGAACGGGGGTATAATCTGCGCTGTACGGCGTACCGTTTTTGCCCGACTCTGCAAAATTCGGCGTGTTCATATGGAAAAAGAAGCTGCATTTGGCCGTCGGATTTTCTGCTTTTCGCGCGGCGAGGATTTGCCGCGCCCATTCGACTTGGTCCGCTTTCATAAAATCGTATTGATTGTCCGCGTCGCGCGCGAGCGAGTCCAGAAACACCAAACTGTGTACGGTTTTACCCGCACTGTCTTTTAAATCGATAACATACTGCGTCGCGCCGGTGAGGTTGTCCGCGTCGGCGAGCACGCAATGCGCGTACTGCGCCAAAAACGATGCCACATCTTCGGAAGTGCCCGCCATTTCACCGTCGTTGTTGCCCGGCACATACGCCCAATATTGCCCCAAGTCCTCGAACAGTGCGCCGACCGTTTCGAGCGCGGCTTTTTTATTATATTTCGGATTTTGATTGTTGCCCTCAATCATATCCCCCGAAATCACCACAAGGTCGGGACGCACGCTTTCTATTTGCGCGCGCAGATTTTCAAGCGTTTTGCTGTCTTTTTTTGTACTGCCGCTGATGAGATGTGTGTCGCTGAACTGCAGCACGGTAAAATCACCGGTTTCGTTGACGGAGAATGTGGGAATTTCTCTGCCGACAATACTGTGCATTTGCGCATAGCCCGAAATGTCGCCCGCACTGTCAGACGATACCGCACACGAGGAGAAAAGGAATAGTATCATCAAAAACACCGTTAGAACGGAGAGCCGTTTTTTCATTAGTATGACCTCCTTTAAAGATTTTACACAAAGAATTTTGTTGGGATTTTGCATAATTGATTTCATTTTGCGCGTAGGGAAGAACTGTGTTCGCCCACCGTTTTGTCATTCTGAGGCAACAGCCGAAGAATCTCATTCAACACAATTCTCTTTTTGTAAGATCCTTCACTTCGTTCAGGATGACAAATTGAAATGTGTGCGTAGTTAAAAATTAAGTATCACGCAATCCATCGTCGGAACATTCACGCAAGAGGTCACGGGGGCGCCGTGTAAAATCTCGCGTTTGTACTGCCATTTGTCCGGCAAATTGTAGGTGATTTCCTGCTCGTTGCGGTTGGCAATCACCAAAATGCCGTCGCAGTCCCCCTCGCGCTCGTAGGCAACGCACCCGAGTGCCGCCGAAACAAAATGCAGTTCGCCCGTTTTCAAACAATCAAGCGACCCGCGCAGTGCGCCCAAGGTTTGATAAAAAGCAATCAAGTCCTGATTTTCGCGCCCCCACGGGTAACAGCCGCGGTTAAACGGGTCTTTATAGCCTTGCAACCCCGCCTCGTCGCCGTAATAAATGCACGGCACGCCTGGGAGCGTGAATTGGAGCACCGCCGCCAATTTTAACAGCGTAACGCCTTTTTGATAATCTGCGTTGGACAGCACGCGCTGAGACTGCCATTCGCGGTCGTGACCTTCGGCGCTTTCTCCCATAATTTTCGTAATCGCGCGCTCGGTATCGTGTGTGCCAATGTGGTTCATCATACAGTCGAGCGCGGGCTTCGGATAGTTTTCGACAATATCGGTCACCGCGCGTGCAAAGCCCTCGGCAATGCCGCTGCGTGCGAAGTTCAAAATCGCGTTTGCAAACGGATAATTCATCACGCTGTCGAGTTGCCCGCCCAACAGATACCGCCGCCGTTCGCCGTACGCCCATTTGTTGGTCGCGTCCTCCCAAACCTCGCCGAGCACAAGTGCGTCCGCCTTTTCCGCTTTCGCAGAGGCAGAAAGCGCGTCCAAAAATGCGTCGGGCAGTTCGTCGGCAACATCTAAGCGCCAGCCCGCCGCGCCAAGTCGTAGCCATTTTTTAACTACGCCGTTTTTGCCCGTGATAAAGTCGAGGTATTCGGGACTTTCCTCGTTCACCTCGGGGAGCGTTTCAAAGCCCCACCAGCTTTTGTAGCTGTCGGGATAGTCAAAAAATGTATACCACGGGTAATACGGCGATTTTTCCGAATTGTACGCGCCCAAGGTTTTGTAGCGCCCCGCACGGTTAAAATACAGGCTGTCGTCGCCCGTGTGGGAAAATACCCCGTCCAAAATTATGCGTATTCCATAAGTTTTCGCAGTTTCGCACAGCGTTTTGAAATCTGCTTCGTCACCCAAAAGCGGGTCAATTTTCAAATAATCCGCCGTGTTGTAGCGGTGGTTGGAATGCGCCTCAAAAATCGGATTTAAGTAAATACAAGTCACGCCGAGCGACTGTAAATACGGCAGTTTTTCGGTGATGCCCGCAAGGTCACCACCGAAATAATCGTTGTTTAACACCTTGCCGTTTTTGTCAGGGCGCCAATAGGGCTGATTTTCCGTATCGGTGCGCAAAATGCGGTCGGCGGGGACATTCTTTTTTTCTTTCCCCGAATTATAAAAGCGGTCGGGGAAAATTTGGTACATCACGCCGCCTTTGAGCCAGTCGGGTGTTTGGTAATTTGCATCGTACACCGTCAACTGCCAATCGTTTTGGGGCGTCACGGCATTGGCAACCGCGCCCGCGCCGTCACCGATATGGTAAATCGCGCCGCGCCCCCAAGCCGAGTCATATTCAAAATGGTAAAAGTACAAATCTCGTTCGGAAAGTGCAATTTCCAAATCCCAAATTTCACAGTCGGACCCGTGCATTCCCGCCCAATACATCCCGTGTTCCACAGGCGTTTCGCCGTCTTTGGTCAGCACAAAATATGCGGCAGACGCGCAAAAAGAGCGCGGCAAAAGCAGGCGAAACCGCAGTTTTTCGCCCGTTTTCACAGCGCCGAATTTACTTTTATAAAACAAGTCTCTGGAATGAAACGGTAAAAAAGCCATCAGTATGTTCTCTCACAAACTTCTTGAATTTTTGTCCGCAAAGCCGCAAAATCCGAAAGCGCGTCCGGCTTTTGGGCGGGATTGCGCAAAAGGGCGGCGGGGTGGAAGGTGCCCATCAAATAAAAGCCGCGGCGTTCGTAAAATACACCGTGTTCTTTGGTGACGCGAAAGTCGGGCGAAATGATTTTTTGCGCCGCAATACGCCCCAAGCACACCACGATTTTCGGGTGCAGAAGCTTCATTTGCTCGCGTAGCCAATGTTCGCACGCGGTCTGCTCTTCCTCGCGCGGGTCGCGGTTTTTCGGCGGGCGGCATTTGACGATGTTCGCAATGTAAATATTCTTCTCACGCGACAGGTCAATGTGCGTTAAGTATTTGTCGAGCAGTTGCCCGCCGCGCCCGACAAACGGCTCGCCCTGTAAATCCTCGTTTTCGCCGGGGCCCTCGCCGACAAACAGTACCTCTGCTGTCGGCACGCCTACGCCGAACACCACATTTCGGCGCGTTTCCGAAAGCGGGCAGTCCGCGCACGAAAGGCAGTCGGTTTTCAGTTGTTCGAGAGAGTCGTACATTTGATGCCCTGCCTTTCTTGTGGATTATTTTGCTTAAATTTTTATTTATGTTTGTCATCCTGAGCGAAGCGAAGGATCTCAAAAGAAAAGTGTATCGAAAACGAGATTCTTCGCCTGACGGCTCAGAATGACAACGCGTAGGGAACGGTCTTGACCGTTCCGCAAACCTCCCCACTTGTTGGGGAGGTGGCACGCGCAAAGCGCGTGACGGAGGGGCAAAAACACATCAAATTCCACGGGGCGCCGAGTCGTCGCCCCCTACGCTAAATTAAAATTTATATTTAAATATTGATAGACAAAAATTAACTATCCAGCAATTCGTGCAGGATTTTCTGCACTTCCTGCGCGGGAGCTTTGCCTTTGAGCGCACGCATCGCCTGCCCCATAATGTAGCCCATTGCCTGCGTTTTGCCCGATTTATATTCGGAAACGCTCTTTTCGTTGGCGGCAATGACTTCTTCAATCACAGGGCGCAACGCCGACAAATCCGTAATCTGCGCCAAATTGTTATCGGCAACATATTTTTCGGGATCAACGCCCTCGGTAAACACCTTTTCGAGCACGGTTTTGCCTGTGCCGCGGTTGATTTTGCCCGATTTCACCATATTGATGACCGCCGCCAAATCTTTCGCCTGCAAAGTCATATTCTCGGGCAGGGTAGCGGTGTCGTTCAACAGTTTCATCACTTCGCCCATAATCCAGTTGGCAACATCTTTGGGGCTGTCGCAAAGCGCCAAAGTCTCCTCAAACAGGGAAACATAGGCTTTGTCGCTTGTGAGAATGGACGTGTCATATTCAGGTAACCCCAATTCCGCGATATACCGCTGTTTTTTCTGCTCGGGCAGTTCCGGCATCGTGTCGCGAATATGCGCAATAGTTTCCTCGGAAATTTCAATCGGCGGCAGGTCGGGTTCGGGGAAATATTTATAATCCTGCGCGTCCTCTTTCGAGCGCATGGCGTAAGAAATGCCTTTGTTATCGTCCCAACGGCGGGTTTCCTGCACCACCTGTTCGCCGTCCTCCAACAGTTCGATTTGGCGGCGCGCTTCATACTGTATGGCGCGTTCAATGGCGCGGAACGAGTTTAAATTCTTCATTTCGGTGCGCGTACCAAATTCCGCCTGACCTTTCGGGCGCACGGAAAGGTTTACATCGGCGCGCAAAGAGCCCTCCTGCATTTTGCAGTCGGAAACGCCCGTGAATTGCAGAATGGCGCGCAGTTTTTCGAGGTAATCGAGCACCTCTGCCGCCGAACGGAAGTCCGGCTCGGAAACGATTTCCAAAAGCGGCACGCCGCAACGGTTGTAATCGACCAGCGTGCAGTCCTCAAACTCATCGTGCACGAGTTTGCCCGCATCCTCTTCCATATGAATTTCGTGAATGCCGATTTTCTTCATCTCGCCGTTTTCGCCCTTGACCTCGATATAGCCGTTCCGGCAAATCGGCAGGTAAAGCTGCGAAATTTGATATGCTTTCGGCAAATCGGGATAGAAATAGTTTTTGCGGTCGAATTTATTTTTGCGGGTAATCTCGCAGTTGGTTGCAAGCCCCGTGCGCACGGCGAATTCCACCACGCGGCGGTTTAACAGCGGCAAAGTGCCCGGTAGCCCCGCGCAAATTTCGCAGACATGCGTGTTCGGTGCGCCGCCGAATTCGGTGGAGCAACCGCAGAAAATTTTGGTTTTGGTGGCAAGCTCGGTGTGCACCTCAAGCCCCATCACAATTTCCCATTCCATTTTGCGCCCTCCTTAAACCGCTGACGGGGACTTTTTGTGGAAGTCCGTCGCATTTTGAAATCCGACTGCCGCCGACAGAATTTCCGCCTCGCAGAACGGCTTGCCGATAAGTTGCAGACCGACAGGCATTTGTTCGCTGTCAAACCCGCAGGGGATTGCCATACTCGGCACGCCCGCAATGTTAATCATCACGGTGTAAATATCGCCGAGGTACATTTTCAAGGGGTCGGAAAGGCTTTCGCCGATTTTGAGCGCCGTGGTGGGCGCCACCGGCCCTAAGAGCATATCGTATTTCTCGAACGCGTCGAAAAACGCCTGCTGAATCAGTTTTTTCGCTTTGAGCGCTTTGTTGTAATACGCGTCATAATAGCCGGAACTCAGCACGAAGTTGCCAAGCATAATACGGCGCTTGACTTCCATCCCAAAGCCCTCGGAACGGGACTTGATATAGGTTTCCATCAAATTATCGGCATTCGGGCTTGAATAGCCGTATTTGATGCCGTCATAGCGCGAAAGATTGGAGCACGCCTCGGCGCAGGCGATGATGTAATACGCGGGAATGGCGTATTTGACAATCGGCATCGGGAAAATTTCGACTTCTGCGCCCAAAGCGCGGTAGGTTTCCGCCGCCGACTCAATCGCGGATTTGACTTCGGGCGAAATGCCCTCGCCGAGATAGTCCGCGGGAATGCCGATTTTCTTGCCCTGCATATTTCCGTCGGTTGCCGCCGCGAAATCAAACGGTTCCGTGACCATCGAGGTACCGTCTTTTTCGTCCTTGCCCGCAATCACGGAGAACAGCGCCGCGCAGTCTTTTGCGTCGTGCGCAAGCGGCCCAATTTGGTCAAGCGACGAGGCATATGCCACAAGCCCGTAGCGCGACACCGCGCCGTAGGTGGGTTTTAAGCCTGAAACGCCGCAGAACGACGCAGGCTGACGGATAGAGCCGCCCGTATCCGACCCCAGGGTGACGGGCGCCAATTTTGCGGCGATTGCCGCCGCCGCGCCGCCCGAAGAGCCGCCCGGTACGCGGTCCAAATTCCACGGGTTGTGCGTGACGCCCGTGTAGGAAGTTTCGGTGGTACTGCCCATCGCGAACTCGTCCATATTGAGCTTGCCCAAAACAACCATACCCGCATCGTGCATACGGCGAATCACGGTTGCGTCATACGGCGGCACAAAATTTTCCAAAATTTTAGAAGAACAGGTGGTCAAAACCCCTTTGGTGCAGATATTGTCTTTTACGCCGACGGGCACACCCGCCAAAGGCGAAGTGTAGGTGCCGTCCTCGATGCCTTTTTGCACTTCGTCGGCGCGCGCGAGCGCTTCTTCTTTACAGAGGGTGTTATAGCAATGGTATTTTGCGTCGTTTTCTTCTATCGCGGCAAAGTAGCTTTCCACCGCCTCGCGGACGGTGACTTCCTTTGCGCGGATTGCCTGCCCCAATTCGAGGGCGGTCAAGTTGCGAATATCCATTTTCTCCCCTCCTTATTCCACGGTTTTCGGCACGACAAAACAGCCGTCCTTTTGATTCGGCGCATTTTGCAAAATGGCTTCGGTTTGTGCGGCATTGGTGACAACATCGTCCCGCTGAACATTCGCCACAGGGAACGAGTGCGACGCCGGTTCAACCCCGTCAGTGTCGAGTTCGTTTAGCGTGTCCATATAGGTAAGAATGTCCTGCAAATCCTTTTCGGACGCGGCGCGCTGTTCCTCGGAGAGCTCGATTCTGCCGAGCTTTTCCAAGTACATCACCAAATTTCTGTCAATCTGCATATTTGTTCCTCCGTTCCGCCGCACAGGGCGCGAATCGTTTTTTACATCGTTATTTTTGCGTGAAAATTGGGGGTTGTCTATCCAACCGTAGGGGCGGACGACCTCGGCCGCCCGTGAATTTTGATGTAATTTCGCGGAACGACACTAAGGTCGTTCCCTACAATTTGTAGGGGCGAACTGCGTTCGCCCGCGGATTTTGCTGTGATTTTGCCCCTCCGTCACGCGCTTTGCGCGTGCCACCTCCCCGTAAACGGGGGGTGCGGAACGGTCAAGACCGTTCCCTACACACAAAATGCAATACGAGCGTAGGGGCGGATGCCTTCATCCGCCCGATTGTCATTCTGAGCCGATAGGCGAAGAATCTCGTTTCGCACATTTTATACTTGGTGCTGTTTGAGATCCTTCGCTACGCTCAGGATGACAAATACAAATCCCAACTTACCACCCAAAACGGGTGCGCAAAATCATTTTGTTTTATTTCTCAAAATACGCTTTGATGCGGGCCACGGCTTTTTCGGTATTTTCCGCCGAGCCGAATGCGGTCAAACGGAAATACCCTTCGCCGCTCGGGCCGAAGCCTTCGCCGGGTGTGCCGACGACCTGGATATTTTCCAGCAACAAATCGAAAAATTCCCAACTGCCCATATTTTCAGGCGTTTTGAGCCACACATACGGCGAATCGACCGCGCCGTACACAGTGAAACCGCAATCCTTTAAGCCGTTGTAAATGGTTTTCGCGTTCTTTTGATAATACGCAATAATGTCGCGAATTTGCTGTTTGCCCTCGGGCGTGTAGCAAGCCGCCGCCGCGCGCTGGGTAATGTACGAAACGCCGTTGAACTTGGTCGCCTGACGGCGCGCCCACATCGCGTTCAATTCGGTACCGTTGCATTTCAAATCGTGCGGCACAACGGTGTAGCCGCAACGCACGCCGGTAAATCCTGCGGTTTTCGAGAAGCTGCGGAATTCAATCGCACAGCGTTTTGCACCCTCGATTTCAAAAATCGAATGGGGCACATCGTCTTCGGTAATAAATGCTTCATACGCGGAATCATACAAAATCACCGCGCCCTCACGCAACGCGTAATCCACCCATTTTTGCAGTTCTGTTTTGGTAATCGACATTCCCGTTGGGTTGTTCGGGAAGCATAGATAAATTATATCTACATGTTCTTTGGGGATTTCGGGCAGAAAATTGTTTTCCGCCGTGCAGGGCATATAGAGAATGTTGCTCCAACCGCTTGCGGTGCGTTCGCCGGCTCTGCCCGACATCACATTCGTGTCCACATACACGGGGTACACGGGGTCGCAAACCGCCACGCGATTGTCGAGCGAAAAAATATCGCCGATATTGCCGCAATCGCTTTTCGCACCGTCGGAAACAAAGATTTCAGTTTTATCGAGGTCCACGCCGCGCGCCTTATAGTCGTTTTCCAAAATAGCTTCGAGCAAAAAATCCTGCCCGTATTCGGGCGGATAGCCCTGAAAGGTTTCAGCACTCGCCATTTCGTCCACCGCCTTGTGCATCGCTTCAATGCAGGCGGGCGCGAGCGGGCGGGTGACATCGCCGATGCCGAGGCGGATAATTTCCTTCTCCGGGTGCGCGGCGGCATATGCCTTTACCTTTTTCGCAATGTTCGAGAACAGATAACTGCTTTCGATTTTTAAAAAGTTTTCATTGATTTGCATAGGAATTCCTCCTTTT
>JBJEPU010000011.1:0-4882 GCA_051881395.1 Candidatus Fimenecus sp. | reverse complement strand
ATTTCCCCCGTGCAAACGGTTTCGGCGGGGCCGGTCATATAGACATCGCCGTCGGCGGTCCAGTTGATATACAAAGTGCCGCCCAACAGGTTAACTTTTATCTCGGTATCACGCTTGCAATAGCCGTTTAAAATCGAAGCAACCGTCGCCGCGCACGCGCCCGTGCCGCAGGCGAGGGTTTCGCCCGAGCCGCGCTCCCACACGCGCATATCAAACTCGGTTTCGCTGACGATATGCACAAATTCGGTGTTGATGCGGTCGGGGAACAGCTCGTGATTTTCAAATTTCGGGCCGATGCGCGGCAAATCAAGCGCATGCACATCGTCCGTATACAAAACGCAATGCGGATTACCCATGGAAACACAGGTCACCGCATATGCCTTATCGTCGATAGTTAAGTTTTGACTAACAATTGTTTCGCCATCGAATTTGGTCGGAATTTCACGCGGCGTCAAAATCGGCGCACCCATATTCACACGCGCGGCGACGGCTTTACCGTCCTGCACGGTGATTTTGATATACTTAATTCCGCTCAATGTCTCCAACGCAATTTCGGTTTTGTCGGTCATTTTGTTGTCGTACACATATTTCGCCACACAGCGCGTCGCATTGCCGCACATTTTGGCGCGCGAGCCGTCGGCGTTGTAAATATCCATAAAAAAATCGGCTTTTTCGGACGGGCAAATCAGCACCAGCCCGTCTGCACCGATACCGAAGTGGCGGTCGCTGACGCGAATGGCAGTTTGTTCGGGATTTTCCACGGTTTCCCGAAAGCAATTTACATAGATATAATCGTTGCCCGCGCCCTGCATTTTTGTGAATTTCATACGCCGCCTCCTCGGATGGTTAAAATCTGTCTATCTTATAAAATACCGTTATTCTTCCTCTGCAATCAGCCGCGCGACCTCTAAAATCCGCAACCCAGACTCCATACTGCGCCGCTGTAACAGCTTGTGCGCCTCACGCTCCGAGAGATGGTGGCGTGCCATCAGCCGTTCTTTGGCAACGCGCAGCAGTTCCTCTTCCTCTTGTGAGCGCACGATTTTGCGCGGGCGGCTTTGCTCGGCGCCGTTTGCCGCAAGCATACGCACCGTATTCAAAAACTCCATACGGTTCAGCGGCATATTCAGCGTAATCAAATTACTGCGGTACATCGGCTCGGGCTCGCCCGAGGGCACAAGCCAAACCATATCAAAGCCATTCGGGAGCATACCCGCAAGCTCTGCCGCTGTCATATCGGGCAACTTGCCGCAAATCACGACCGCGTCGGGACGGATACTCGCAAACGAGAGCACCTCCGCGCCCGAACGGTACAAATTCGCGGCAAAAATATGGTCGCTTTGCAAAATCGAACGGATGCGCTCCGCCGCTTGCGGGTTTTGACTAGCAACAATGATTTCTCTCATAAAATCCCGCGCGGCGGCGTCCGTCCTCTCTGTTTCTTATTTATAAAGCGGGTGTTTTGCGCAGATTTCGCACACACCCTCGCGGATATAATCCGCCTTTGCGTCGAAATCGGTCGCGGCAAGCGCGATAAATTCTGCAACCTTGTCGCAATCGTCGGTGGTAAGCCCTCTGGTGGTGACGGCAGGTGTGCCCAAACGCACGCCGCTTGTCACAAACGGTTTTTGCGGGTCGTTCGGAATCGCGTTTTTGTTCGCGGTGATATACACTTCGTCGAGTCTGTGCTCCAATTCCTTGCCGGTAATGCCCACAGAGCGCAAATCTACAAGCATCAGGTGGTTGTCACTGCCGCCGGAGACCAAATCAATCCCGCGCGACAGAAGGCCTTTTGCCATCGCCTGACAATTTTCAACCACGCGTTTTTGATAGTCTTTGAATTCGGGTTTGAGCGCCTCGCCGAAGCAAACCGCCTTGCCCGCGATAATGTGCATCAACGGGCCGCCCTGTGTACCGGGGAAAATCGCTTTGTTAATTGCCTTTGCCAAATCCTCGTCATTGGTAAGGATTAAACCGCCGCGCGGTCCGCGCAGGGTTTTGTGGGTCGTGGTGGTGACCACATCGGCATACGGCACGGGCGAGGGGTGTTGCCCTGCGGCAACCAAGCCCGCGATATGCGCCATATCGACCATCAAATATGCGCCGACTGCTTTGGCAATTTCGGAAATGCGTTTGAAATCAATGACGCGCGGATACGCCGAAGCGCCCGCAACAATCAGTTTCGGTTTGCAATCCTTTGCCTTTTGCTCGAATTCGTCGTAATCAATAAACCCGTCCGCGTTGACGCCGTAAGGCACAAAGTTGAAGTATTTGCCCGACATATTCACAGGTGAGCCGTGAGTCAAGTGGCCGCCCTCGGCAAGGTTCATACCCATCACGGTGTCGCCGGGGGTCAGCAGTGCAAAATACACCGCCATATTTGCCTGCGCGCCCGAATGGGGCTGAACATTGGCAAACTTCGCGCCGAACAGCTCGCACGCGCGGCGCACCGCAATATCTTCGACAATATCGACACATTCACAGCCGCCGTAATAGCGTTTGCCCGAATAGCCTTCGGCGTATTTGTTGGTCAGCACACTGCCCATCGCCGCCATTACAGCGGGCGAAACGATATTTTCGCTGGCAATCAGCTCCAAATTTCTCTGCTGGCGGGCAAGCTCTTTCCCCATTGCCGCGCCGACTTCGGGGTCGTATTGCGCTACAAACCCAATCGTGTCCATTAAATCTGCGTACATTTTAAATCCCCTTTGTTTTTTGTTTTATTTCCTTTTTTCGTTTTCCGCGTATTCTTTCAAAGCGTTAAATTCGATATATTCCCACGCGCGCCGAAATTCCGTTCCGTTGCGGATAATGTGTTCATAAAACCCGCGTTGCCAAAGCTTTGCACCTTTTTCGTTCGTGATTTCCCGATACCGCTTTGTTGTGTAGGATTTTAAATGTCCGATGACATTTTGTAGGGGCGGGTTTCCACGCCCGCCCGTCTGCCGACTTTCAAAATCATCTAATGTCACCAAAAGATGGATATGGTTCGGCATAACAATCGCGTTTTCGATATGCACATTTTCATAATTGCGGTCAATATATTGAATTGTTTTTTCCACCTCTCGCCCGAGCGCATTCAAAACCAAAGCGTCTTGCGGGCGGGCGCGGAGACCCGCCCCTACAATTTCCTGCTTTGATTTATACTGCCCGAGCAAATGCTGTTTATCTTTCACGCACACCGTCGCGAAATAACATCCGTTTTGGCTGTAATCGTAATTTTGCAACCGCGTAGGTTTGCGGGTGGGGAAATCAACCGAATCCATTTTTATAAATTCACGGAATAGTTCGGTGCTTCCTTTGTAATAAACACATCGTGCGGGTGGCTTTCTTTCAAGCCCGCGCCGGTGATGCGGATGAATTTCGTTTTGGTCTGCAATTCCACGATGTTGTGGCAACCGCAATAGCCCATACCGGATTTTAAGCCGCCGAGCATTTGGTAAATCGTGTCGGAGAGTTTCCCCTTATACGGCACGCGGCCCTCAATGCCCTCGGGCACGAGTTTTTTGTTGTTGGTTTGGAAATACCGGTCTTTCGAGCCGCAATTCATCGCCGCAATGGAGCCCATGCCGCGGTAGGTCTTGAAGCTTCTGCCCTGATAGACTTCGGTTTCGCCGGGGGACTCCTCACAGCCGGCAATCAGCGAGCCGACCATGACCGCCGACGCGCCTGCGGCGATTGCCTTGACGATTTCGCCCGAATACTTAATGCCGCCGTCGGCAATGACGGAAATGCCGTGCTTTGCCGCCTCGTTTGCCGAATCATACACAGCGGTCACCTGCGGCACGCCGATACCCGCAACCACGCGCGTGGTGCAGATAGACCCTGGGCCGATACCGACTTTCACGCAGTCCGCGCCCGCGTCGATGAGGGCTTTCGTGCCCTCGGCGGTGGCAACATTGCCCGCAATCAGCGAAATGTTCGGGAATGCGGCTTTCACCTTTTCGACCGCCTTTAAAATGTTGTGGCTGTGGCCGTGCGCAGAGTCAAGCGCCAACAAATCAACGCCCGCTTCCACAAGCGCCGCCGCACGCTCCAACACATCTGCCGTTGCGCCGATTGCCGCGCCGCAAAGCAGTCTGCCCTGCGCGTCACGCGCAGAATTCGGGTACTGCACGGTTTTTTCAATATCTTTAATCGTGATAAGCCCTTTTAAGTAGCCGCCGTCATCGACCAACGGCAGTTTTTCAATTTTATGCTGCATCAGAATTTTCTTTGCATCTTCAAGCGTGGTGCCGATATGGGAGGTCACCAAATTTTCTTTGGTCATCACTTCGCCGATACGCACATGATAATCGGTCATAAAGCGCATATCGCGGTTGGTGAGAATGCCGACCAGTTTGCCGTTTTCGTCGCAGATGGGTACGCCCGAAATTTTGTAGCGGTGCATCAATTGGTCGGCTTCCTCGACGGTATTGTCCGCGTGCAGGAAAAACGGATTGACGATAACGCCGTTTTCACTGCGCTTTACCTTGTCAACCTGTTCCTTTTGCGCCTCAATCGACATATTCTTGTGAATAATCCCGATGCCGCCCTCACGCGCAATGGCAATTGCCATACGGTCCTCGGTGACGGTATCCATCGCCGCGGTCAAAATCGGGGTATTGAGGGTGATGGTTTTGGTCAGTTTTGTGGTCACATCAATGTCGCTCGGCAGGACATCACTTTCTGCGGGAATGAGCAACACATCATCAAAGGTTAAACCTTCTTTTGCAAACTTATCACTTGCCATATTTTATAATCCTCCCATTTTAATTTATCTGTTATTATACCATTGAAAAGCCGTTGATTTCAATAGATATTTAAGAAAAAACACCGCAAATGCGCGCGCGCTTTTTGTCGCTTTTGCCGATTTGCCGCACAAAACCCGTTTCGGTACGCG
>JBJEPU010000010.1:0-3872 GCA_051881395.1 Candidatus Fimenecus sp. | reverse complement strand
GCCGCCTGTTTCGTGCAAAACTACTTGACAAGCCCTTGATTTTGCGGTATGATATTAGAACAAATGTTCTATCTCGGGAGGCGAAGCTTTTTATGGAAAAGCGTGTGCGCAAGCAATCTTTGGATTTGCTGAGAACTTTGGCGATTTTTTCTGTCCTTTTTATGCATGCAACGGAGCAAATCTATTCCCTTACGGCAGCAGGTATTTCGGATTTAAGCACGATTTCACAGTTGTTTGTGTTGCTGGGACTTGCTGTGGGCAGATTGGGCGTGCCGCTTTTTTTGATGTTGACGGGATATTTGCTGTTACCGCGGCATTATGACGAGCAATCCTGCGTTCTTTTTTGGAAAAAAAGCCTGTTGCCGCTGATTGCCGTAACCATATTTTGGAATGCCGTATTTTTTATATTTTTAACCGCTTTTTATCAAAGCGATTTTGCACCGTTTTCCTTTTTGAAAGAGCTTTTGTTTTTGAAACCGCAGGGTATGACACATATGTGGTACATGGCGGTGATTATCGGCATCTATTTGTTTATCCCGTTGATTTCTATGTTGCTTGAAAAAATATCTGTACGCCTTTTATTGGTGCCGATGCTTTTGGCAACGGTGTGCTTGGTTTGTGTGCCGTCCGCCGATTCCTTTTTGCAGATGTGCGGCAAAGGCGGTATTCAAAATCAAATCGCGTTGGATTTCAGCGGTTCTTACTTTGGGCTGTATTTGCTGATTGGCTATCTGTTTTCCAAATATCATTATGGAAAACGCGTGTCTGTCGGCTTTTTGTCTTTGGGGATTTTGTCAGTGGCGGCGACCGTTTTTTATACTTGGTTGCAAGCGCGGCGCGGTATAGATTTTAACTTTTGGTATAACTTTTTCGGCGTGTTTGCAGCTGCAATCGGGTTCTTCGGCGCATTTGTCTGTTTGCCGCATATACCGTTCAATAAGGTGTTCTATCATTTTTCAAAGAATGCTTTCGGGATTTACATTCTGCATCTGCCGTTACAGATGTTGCTGTTGAAATGGATACCGTTGCCGCCCAACAATCCGTTCAGCGTTTTATGTATGTGGCTGCTGCCGCTTTTGGTCAGCGACTTTGCGGTTACATGGATTTCAAAAATTCCGAGGGTAGGTAAATGGCTGTTTTTGACAAAAGCATAATTGAGGACGAAAACAATGGCAGAAGGAATTTTTAAATTACACGCCCCCTACGCGCCGACGGGTGACCAGCCCGAGGCGATTGCGGCGCTGGTCGAGGGCTTACAAAAAGGGTATATGGAGCAAACCTTACTCGGCGTAACGGGTTCGGGCAAGACCTTTACGATGGCGAATGTCATTGCGCAAATGAACCGCCCGACGCTGGTTTTGGCGCATAACAAAACGCTTGCCGCCCAGCTTTGCTCGGAATTTAAGGAGTTTTTTCCCGAAAACGCCGTGGAGTATTTCGTGTCTTATTATGACTACTATCAGCCTGAAGCGTATATTCCGACCACCGATACTTATATTGAAAAGGACTCTGCGATTAACGACGAAATTGATAAACTACGCCATTCGGCAACCTCGGCGCTGTCGGAACGGCGCGATGTGATTATCGTGGCGAGCGTGTCTTGCATTTATACCTTGGGCGACCCGATTGACTACCGCAATATGGTCATTTCCCTGCGGCAGGGTATGCAGAAAAACCGCGACGATTTACTGAAAAAATTGGTTGAAATTCAATACGAGCGTAACGATGTGAACTTTATCCGAAACAAATTCCGCGTGCGCGGTGATGTGGTCGAGATTTTCCCCGTATACTCGAATGATACCGCCATTCGCGTGGAGTTTTTCGGCGACGAAATCGACCGTATTTCCGAAATCAATGCGCTGACAGGGCAGGTCAAAAATGTGGTTTCGCATGTGGCGATTTATCCCGCGTCGCACTATGTTGTGTCGCCTGACAAGCTCGAAAAAGCGATTGAAGAAATTTTGGCGGAAATGGAAATGCGCGTCGAGGAATTCACCAAAGCGGGAAAACTGTTAGAGGCACAGCGTATTCGCCAACGCACCGAATACGATATGGAAATGCTTCGCGAAACGGGCTTTTGCAAAGGCATTGAAAACTATTCGCGTGTGATGTCGGGGCGCGCGCCGGGCTCTGCACCGTTTACGCTGTTAAACTACTTCCCCGACGATTTCATTTTGTTTGTGGACGAATCCCATGTCACATTGCCACAGGTGCGCGGAATGTACGGCGGCGACCGCTCGCGTAAGGAGTCGCTTGTGGAGTTCGGCTTCCGTTTACCGTCGGCGTTTGATAACCGTCCGTTGACTTTTGACGAATTCTACGAACGCGTCGGGCAGAAAATCTTTGTCAGCGCCACACCCGGCGATTTGGAAAAGCAAAAGAGCGCACAAATTGCCGAGCAGGTCATTCGCCCGACAGGACTTTTGGACCCCGAAATTTTCGTGCGCCCCACCGACGGGCAAATTGAGGATTTGATTTCCGAAATCCACTTGCGCACCGAACGCGGTGAGCGTGTGCTTGTCACGACGCTGACCAAAAAAATGGCGGAGAATTTGACGGACTTTTTAGATACCCACGGTATCAAGGTCAAATATATGCACTACGATATTGATACCATCGAGCGTATGGAGATTATCCGCGATTTGCGCTTAGGCGAGTTCGATGTGCTGGTCGGTATCAACCTGTTGCGTGAGGGGCTTGATATTCCCGAAGTGTCGCTTGTCGCGATTTTGGATGCGGACAAGGAAGGCTTTTTGCGCTCGGAAACTTCGCTCATTCAAACGGTCGGCAGGGCGGCGCGCAATGCACACGGCGAGGTCATTATGTATGCCGACAGCGTAACGCCGTCTATGGAGCGCGCGATTGAGGAAACCTGCCGCCGCCGTGAAAAACAGATGCGGTACAACGAAGAACACGGCATCACGCCGAAAACCATTCAAAAAGATGTCCGTGAGATTTTGGAAATTTCCACCCATACGGACGACAAACCGCATAAGCGTATGAGCGCGCGCGAACGGCAGGCGATGATTGCCAAATTGACCGCCGAAATGCAGGCGGCGTCGAAATTGTTGGAATTTGAGCACGCGGCCATGTTGCGCGACAAAATCAAAGAACTTAAAGAGGGCAACCGCTGATGGCAAGTAAAAGCATTGTAATCAAAGGTGCAAGAGAGCACAATTTAAAAAATATCGATGTCGAAATCCCGCGCGACTGTCTTGTAGTGCTGACGGGGCTTTCGGGCTCGGGCAAATCCTCGTTGGCGTTCGACACGATTTACGCCGAGGGGCAGCGCCGCTATATGGAGTCGCTTTCCTCTTATGCGCGTATGTTTTTAGGGCAAATGGAAAAGCCGAATGTCGATTCGATTGACGGGCTTTCTCCCGCCGTTTCCATCGACCAAAAAACAACCTCGAAAAATCCGCGTTCCACCGTCGGTACGGTGACTGAGATTTACGACTATCTGCGCCTTTTGTATGCGCGTATCGGCGTGCCGCACTGCCCCGTTTGCGGGCGAAAAATCGAACGGCAGTCGGTCGATACGATTGTCGACCGTGTTTTGGCGCTCGAAAACGGCACGAAAATTCAGGTGATGGCGCCCGTTGCCCGCGGCAAAAAGGGTGAGCATCAAAAAGAACTCGACGCCGCACGCCGTTCGGGCTTTGTGCGCGTGCGCATTGACGGCAATCTGTATGATTTGTCGGAAGAAATCAAACTCGACAAAAACATTAAGCATACGATTGAAATCGTCGTAGACCGCTTGGTTTTGGGCGACGGCATTCGCAGTCGCTTGGCGGACTCCGTGGAAACGGCCACCGCATTGACGGGCGGCACGGTGCTCGTCAATATTTTAGACGGCGAGGATATGCTGTTTT
>JBJEPU010000009.1:0-3874 GCA_051881395.1 Candidatus Fimenecus sp. | reverse complement strand
CCGATGGACGCGCCGACAATCATACTGCCGACATTGAGTCCAATCATACCGACCACGGAAATGATGAAATAGACGCCCGCCCCGCCGACGGAGTACGCGGCAATTTCGCGGTACGGTACATATTTCTTTTTGGGCGGTGTTCGCCAATTTGACTTGATTTCACCCCATTTGTCTTTGACAAATGCACACAAGTCTGCGGTCTTTTTCATTTTCTCCACCCCAAAGTGTGAAATTCGGGTTTATTCTGCGAAATCCCCGTCGGAAAGCCCCAACAGCTCGGCGGAATCCGCCTGCTCCAAGTCCTCCACGGTACGGAGCTTTTTACGGATAATTGTGTTGCGGTGCTGGGCGTCGTCCAGCGTTTTGCCCGCTTCGTCAATTTTCTTTTTCGCCTTTTCCAAAATCGCGCCGAAGTTTTCATACTGCGCCTTTGCCGCGCCCAACAGCAGGCGCACTTCGTTGGCTTTTTCGTTGATGGCAACCGTCTTAAAGCCCATGGAAAGGGAATTGAGCAACGCCGTAATGGTAGACGGCCCCGCCACCATCACATTGCAGTCGTTTTGGATTTTTTCGAGCACCCCCGACTGCGACGAAACGATTTCGGCATACAAGCCTTCGGTGGCAAGATACATAATCGCAAACGGCGTAGTTTTGGGCACATTGATATATTTTTTAATGAGCTTTGCTTCGCTGTATACGCGCGCTTCCAACTCTTTGCGCGCCTGCTTTACCGCGTCCGCGTCCGCGTGCTCGGCGGCGGTACACAGCCGCACATAATCCTCCAACGGGAATTTCGAGTCCACAGGCAAATAGGTAATCTTCGATTTGTCGTCGCTTGCGGGAATGCGAATGGCAAACTCCACGCGCTCGGTGTCCTTTTCGCCCGTCGCAACATTTTTGTCATACATATTGGGTATGGTTTGGTCTAAAATGGTTTCAAGCTGTACCTCTGCCCAAGTGCCGCGCGCTTTGACATTTGTCAGTACGCGGTTAAGCGCGCCGACATTGTCCGTCACGCCGACGGAAAGCTCTTTCATTTCGCCCAACGAGGTATACAGCTTTTCGAGCTGTTCGGAAACCGTTTTAAACGAGGAATTCAAGCGCGTGGTTAAGGTCGAGGTCAGTTTTTCATCCACCGTAGTGCGCATTTCATCGAGTTTTTTCTCGTTGCTTTCCTGCATTTTACCGATAGCGTTTTCAATCAGTTTGGTCTGCTTTTCGTTTTGCTCCAAGGTACGGTCGCGAATATCATTTAACGATTTGGTGACCGTTTCGTTGAGCGCAATCTGATGCTCGTAATTTGCCTTGGTCATCGCGTCTGTTTTTTTGCCGAGGGCGTCTAAGCTGTTCGCCAATTCCATGCGGTTGCGGGCAAATTCGTCCGCTGTATGTTTTTGCACCGCGTCCAATTTTTCCGAAAGGCGGGCGATTTCCGATTTTGTGCCGTCGTCCGTTTTGCGCAACAGCAACACAATCACCGCCAAAATGCCGCAGGCGGCAAGCACCGCAAAAACCGCGGATACAATTTCCAAAATATTCATAAAAGCACCTCATCCAAAGATTTTACCCACAGTATACCACAGCGGGTGTCCGTTTTTCGGGACTCTTCGGTGCTTTGCACTTTTTCTGTTCTTATTGTAACGAAGAAAAGCAAAAAAGCATATCAAAATACCGAAGAAAAAGTAAAATTTCCGTGATTTATTTTTTTAAATCCGTTCCGAGCGCCCGCCCGGACACATACGCGCGCGGTGTAACGCCGAATGTACGCTTAAAGCAAGAAATAAAATAGGACTCCGAGCAAAACGAGAGCGTATAGGCGACAAAATCGCTGTCACAGCCGTTTTCGAGCAAGCGCTTTGCCTCCTCTAACTTACGGTTGAGAATATAGCGGCTCAACGGCTCACCCGTCTCTTTTTTGAATACGGCGGAAAGGTAATCTGCCGTGATGCCGATTTCCTGCGCCAGCCCCGCAATGGTGATTTTCTCGTGCAGACGGCGCTCCACGCACGCCATACAGCGGCGCACATACGGCGAATACCGCAACTGCCCGCGCACGCCAGAAACAAGCGCGGTCAAATCCCCCGCCTTTTCAATCAAAAAGGACAAAATTTCGTCGGGTGACTGCATTTTGTCAATACTTTGAATGTAACTGTCGCTCAAATTATAGGCGGTCATTTCAGGAAGCCCGCCCTGTATGGCGGCGCGCACCGCAAGCGTCACCGAGCTAATCCCCCAATACTGCATTTGACGAAGCGGATTGTCAGACAGCTTGCCGACGACCACGCCGTTTTTAAAATACTGCTCCATTTTTTCTTCCAGCAAATGCACATCGCCCTGCCGAATACAATCGTAAAACGCACATTCCGCCTGGTAGGGGGTGTGCGCAATGCCGCTTTCGCGCTGGGCAAATGCCGCGTCATAGACAGAAGTCGGCGCAATTTGGATTTGTTTTGCATCTGCCTGCACCGTCACCACCTCCGCGTTTCTATACTATATACAGCATAACTTTTTTCGGTTTGCAAGTCAAGAAATTTGATATAAAATCGGGATTTTCTGCATTTTACACAATTTCGGCATGAAAAATTTGTTGATACAAAACGGCAACTGTGTTATAATTGTGCCGACTTTGATTGGATGGAAAGCGGGTGGCGCGCATTGTCAAAACAAGAAAAAGCACAAGGTGCCGCTGTTCGCCGCAAAGCATTTCGTACGGCATTCCCCTATACGGTACCGATTTTTGCGGGGTTTTGGTTTTTGGGCCTGACATACGGGGTGCTGATGCGCACGGCGGGCTTTTCCTTTTGGTATCCGATGCTGATGAGCCTGACCGTGTTTGCAGGCTCCATGGAATTTGTCGCCGTAAACCTGCTGCTCGGTGCGTTTACGCCTGTAAAGGTATTTTTCTTGACACTGATGATTAACGCAAGGCACCTGTTTTACGGTGTTTCTATGCTTGACCGTTACAAAAACACGGGTTGGAAAAAGCCGTATTTGATTTTCGGGCTGTGTGACGAAACCTTTTCCATCAACTGCACGGCGGAAATTCCCCCAAATGTTGACCGCGGCTGGTTTATGTTTTTTGTCACGCTGTTAAACCATTTTTATTGGGTATTCGGCGCAACGCTCGGCGGCGTGTTTGGTGCAATTTTCACCTTCAATACCGAAGGGCTGGATTTCGTGATGACCGCCATGTTTGTTGTCATTTTCTTGGAGCAATGGCGTAAGGAGAAAAACCATACAAGCGCCGTTTTGGGCATAGCAGTACCTGCGCTTTGCCTTATACTGTTCGGTGCGGAAAATTTCATTTTACCGTCAATGGCGGTGCTTCTGCTTTTGCTGACAGCACTGCGCAAGCCGCTGGAAAAAGGCGGTGATGCGGTATGACAATGACGCTGACGGAACAAATCATTACCGTAGCAGTGATTGTCCTCGCCACGATGCTCACACGGTTTTTGCCGTTTTTGCTGTTCCCCGCAGACAAACCCACGCCGAAATATTTGCAATACCTCGGCAAGGTGTTGCCTGCTGCGGTATTCGGGCTGTTGGTCGTGTATTGTTTGAAAAATGTCGATATTTTTTCGGGCAGTCACGGCATTCCGGAGCTGCTTGCGATTGCGGTGGTGGTTGCACTGCATTTGTGGAAAAAGCAAATGCTCCTTTCCATTGCCGGCGGTACGGTTGTGTATATGCTGTTGGTGCAATTTGTATTTTAAATGCAACAAAAAAGACCTTGCGGATAAATCCCGCAAGGTCTTTTTCTTGGTTTAGGTTTCGTTTGCCGTATGCGGCGGTCAAGCGTTCTCTTTTGCTTGCTGTGCCGCGCGATGTAAAGCGCGATAGGTCCAAAGAAGCGACACCGCCGAAATGAAAAAGG
>JBJEPU010000008.1:0-21489 GCA_051881395.1 Candidatus Fimenecus sp. | reverse complement strand
TCGACGATGCCGACACCATTACGCGCAAAATCAAAAGCGCCGTGACGGACTCCGAAGCGCGCGTCTATTACGGCGAGGGCAAGGACGGCGTGAACAACTTAATGGGGATTTATGCTTGCTGTACGGGCAAGAGTTTTGACGAGATTACCGTCGAATTCGAGGGCAAAGGCTACGGCGATTTTAAAGCCGCGGTTGCCGAGGCGGTCGTCGAGGAATTGCGTCCCGTAAAATCCGAATTTGACCGCTTAATTGCCGACAAAGCGTACTTAAACACTTGTATGCAACAAGGCGCCGAGAAGGCGTCCTATTTTGCCAACAAGACCTTGCGTAAAGCGATGAAAAAGGTCGGTTTTTACCAACTGTAATTAAAGGAAGAGCATAAAAATGTCGATTGAACGCGTGCGTGAATATTTTGCGCAATACAATATACAAGACCGTATACAGGAATTTGCCGTTTCCAGCGCAACGGTGGAATTGGCGGCAGAAGCCTTACATACCGATGCCAAGCGGATTGCCAAAACCCTTTCCTTTATGGTGGAGGACAAGCCCGTTTTGATTGTGGCGGCGGGGGATGCCAAAATAGACAACCCGAAATTTAAAGCACAGTTCCATACCAAAGCGAAAATGCTCGGCTTTGACGAAGTTGAGCCGCTTGTCGGGCACGCGGTCGGCGGGGTGTGCCCGTTCGGCGTGCGTGATGGGGTAGAGGTCTATTTGGATATTTCCTTGAAACGCTTTGAAACCGTTTTTCCCGCTTGCGGCAGTGCAAACAGCGCGATTGAACTGTCTATCCCTGAATTGGAGCAATACTCCGGCTTTGCTTCGTGGATTGATGTTTGCAAAGCGTGGGAATAACATTTTTTTACATACTGTGCAGAAGCCGTCTTTTTTCGGACGGTTTCTTTTTTTAAAATATCTTTGTAATTTTTCGTAAAATTATTGACTTTTTTGCGATTTTTCTCTATATTTGTACCATACCAATTAGGGGGAGCGTTTCGCGCTTCTCCAACTATATCTATCGGTTGGAAAGGGGCTGCATAATTGGAAAAAAACGCAGTGATTATTGATTTGAAGAACATCTCTGTCAGCTTTGACGGACAGCCGATTTTAAAGGATTTAAACCTTTATATCCGAGACGGTGAATTTATCACACTGCTCGGGCCCTCCGGCTGTGGAAAAACCACGACACTTCGCATTATCGCGGGCTTTTTGGAGCCGGACAGCGGCGAAGTGATTTTTGAAGGAAAAGTAATCAATGGTGTGCCGGCATATAAGCGCCAGGTAAACACCATTTTTCAGCGTTATGCACTGTTTCCGCATTTGAATGTTTATGAAAACATCGCCTTCGGTCTGCGTCTGAAAAAGATGAAAGAAAAGGATATTCAGGCAAAGGTCAGCGAGATGTTAACGCTTGTCAACCTCAAAGGCTTCGGTTCGCGCAAAATCGACTCGCTTTCGGGTGGGCAACAGCAGCGTGTTGCCATTGCCAGAGCGTTGGCGGTCGACCCGCGCGTGGTCCTTTTGGACGAGCCGTTGGGCGCGCTTGACTTAAAGCTTCGTAAGGATATGCAGGTGGAGCTTAAAAACATTCAACAGCGGCTGGGTATAACCTTTATTTATGTTACGCATGACCAAGAGGAAGCCCTGTCTATGTCTGACACGATTGTGGTAATGGACAACGGCAAAATTCAGCAAATCGGCACACCGACGGATATTTACAATGAGCCGAGAAATGCGTTTGTGGCGGATTTTATCGGGGAAAGTAATATTTTGGACGGTATTATGCACAGCGACTTCTCGGTTGAATTCCAGGGCATGAAATTCCAGTGCGTGGATAAAGGCTTTGGGAAGGACGAGCCTGTCGATGTGGTCGTTCGTCCGGAGGATGTGGACATTGTACCGCCCGAAGAGGGAATGCTCAAAGGCGTTGTGACCTCGGTGACCTTTAAAGGTGTGCACTATGAAATCATTGTGGATATTGACGGCTTTAAATGGATGGTGCAGACGACAGAGTATTCCGCAGTCGGCGATAAAATCGGTATCTCCATTAAGCCCGACGAAATCCAAGTGATGAAAAAGAGCGAATATTCCGGCCTTTACGGCGATTACAGCTCTTTCAGCGAAGAATTCGACGAGCTTTCCGAAGCGTAAGGAGGACTGTTATGAAAAAATCCTCCTTTTTGAAAAAGTGTATCAGTGCGCCGTATCTTTTGTGGTCTGTGCTGTTTATTATTGCACCGTTGATTATGGTGATTTACTATGCCTTTACAGACGCAGGCGGTGCTTTTACGCTCGATAATATAGCGCAAATTCAGGATTACACGCCGACCTTTATTCTGTCTATCGGCTACGGTGCGGCGGCAACGGTGATTTGCCTGCTGATTGCGTATCCGTTTGCGTATTTTCTTTCGCACACAAAGGCATCTTTTCAGCGTGTTTCCGTTATGCTTGTGATGTTGCCGATGTGGATGAGTTTCCTCATTCGCACCTATTCATGGATGACCATTCTCGGCGAATCAGGCGTCATTAACCGACTGCTCTCGGTTTTCGGGCTTGGCCCTGTCCAAATGCTTAACACGGGCGGGGCGGTCATTCTCGGTATGGTCTACAATTTCCTGCCCTATATGATTTTACCGCTGTATACCGTGATGTCCAAAATGGATATATCCCTCGTCGAGGCGGCAGAGGATTTGGGTTACAACCGTTTTCATTGCCTTCGCCGCGTGATTTTACCGCTGTCTGTGCCGGGCATTGCAAGCGGTGTCACGATGGTGTTTGTGCCGTCTGTCAGTACCTTTTACATCACGCAAAAATTGGGTGGCGGGCAGATTACGCTGATTGGCGATGTGATTGAAGGGCAGTTCCAAACGGCGTACAATTATAATCTCGGTGCGGCGCTTTCTTTGGTGCTGATGGTGATGATTTTGATTTGCCTCGGCGTACTGAATTACTTTACCGACAGCGATGATGACGGAGGTGTGCTGGTATGACAAAGACTTCACCGTTATCCAAACTGTATATTGCACTTGTGTTTTTGTTTTTATATGCACCGATTTTGGTGATGATTGTATTTTCCTTTAACGGGACGGAAAGCACCTATGTGTTAGGCGGATTTTCTACGGAGTGGTATGTAAAGCTGTTCCATGACCGCACCACAATGCATGCTTTAAAAAATACAATCATTTTGGCGGTGACCTCTGCTTTGATTTCCACCGTGTTGGGCACGATGGCGGCGGTAGGGATTCACTCGATGCAAAAAAAGTATCTGAAAACCTCTATTATGACCGTGACCAATATCCCGATGATGAATCCGGAAATTGTAACGGGTATTTCCATGATGCTGTTGTTTGTGTTTGCGGGCTCTTTGTTTCAGCATCGAAATGCCTTGGGATTTTGGACAATTTTGATTGCGCACATCACCTTCGAGTTGCCGTATGTGATTTTGTCGGTGCTTCCGAAGCTCAATCAAACGGACCACAGAGTTTATGAGGCGGCGCAGGACTTGGGTTGTCCGCCAGTAAAAGCGTTCTTTAAAGTTGTTTTTCCAGCGATATTGCCGGGGATTGCCGCCGGTGCGATTATGGCGTTTACGCTGTCGCTTGATGACTTTATTATCAGCTATTTTACCAACGGTCCGGATTTCCAAACCCTGCCCATTCAGATTTTCTCGATGACGAAAAAACGCGTAAAGCCCGATATGTATGCTTTATCTACGCTGATTTTTGCCGCTATTTTTATTCTTTTACTGCTGATGAACTTGGCACAGTTCAAGTCGGATAAAAAGCAGAGGGCAAAAGAGGAGGAGAAATAATGAAAAAACGGATTTCTCTTTTCTTGGTTGCTTTGATGCTTTTATGCACCTTTGCGCTTCCGGTTTATGCAGAAGAAGAGGACGAGTTGTTTTCCGCAGAAACGGTGGAATACTATCAGTCCTTAGGGTTACAGGGCACAACTCTCAATGTGTATAATTGGGGCGAATATATTGACGACGAGGAAGTCGATGTGGTTGCCGCATTTGAAAGCTTAACGGGTTGCAAGGTGAATTACACCACCTTTGAATCCAACGAAAATATGTATTCAAAGCTCGCGGGCGGCGGTGTCAGTTATGATGTGATTATTCCCTCGGACTATATGATTGAACGCTTGGTTTCTGAGGAGCGGCTGGAAAAATTAGATTACGCAAACATTCCGAATTATGCAAAATATTTTGACAGCGGGCAATACGGTTACCTTGTCGAGGGCGAAATTGAACAGTATGCCGTCATTTACAATGTCGGTACTACCGTCTTGATTTATAACACCAAATATGTCGATGAAAAGCCCACCAGCTGGGATGTCCTTTGGGATTCGCAATATAAAGGCAAGGTGCTGATGTTCAACAATCCCCGCGATGCCTTTGCGATTGCACAAGCGTTGCTCGGGCAGGACTTGAATACCGTCAGCAAAGAGGATTGGGACGCGGCGGCACAGCTTTTGATTGAACAGCGTGAAAAAGTCAGCCCGCAGTATGTTATGGACGAGGTCTTTAACTTGATGGAAAGCGGCGACTATGCCTTTGCCACATACTACGCAGGCGATTATGAGTTGATGGCGGAGAGCAACCCGGATTTGGACTTTGCGTTTCCCAAAGAAGGCGTCAACACCTTTTACGATGCGATGTGTATTCCTGTCGGCTCACAGAATAAACGCGGCGCAGAGGCGTTTATCAACTTTATGATGGAGCCGGAAATTGCCCTTGCGAATGCGGAGTATATTTATTATGCCACCCCGAATAAAGCGGTGATTGAAAATGATGCATATTCTCTGATTGATTCGGAAGCAGTCTACCCGGAGGATGTTCCCAATGCACAGCCGTTTCACAATTTGCCGACGGATACGCTCCAATATATGAATACCTTGTGGATGAAAGTAAAAGGGGAGAACAATTCCAAAGGTCTGTATATCGGGCTTTCGGTATCTTTGGCAGGGATTGCCGTTGTGATTACCATCAATGTGTTGCATAAAAAACGGATGAAACGGTTTTATGAGGTGTAATATTGCCTTTGTTGCGTTGCCCGATGCATTTGAAACAATAAAATTGGCGGCAGATGTGCAGCTACCTTGTGCATCTGCTGTTTTATCCGTATAGGAGGAAGGCTTATGCCGAATTTAGATTTACCGGAAATCTCGTATTTTGAACAAAAAAATGCCTTTACAGGCAGTTTAAAAGATGATTTTCGTTTTCGCGTTTGGCGCGAAGAGGATATGCTGTCTGCCGCGGTGTGGCACGAGGATATTTGCTTTGAACTTGCAGAAAACAAGGAAGAACAGAGCTTTCCGCTGACCAACGATGGCTTGAAGAGCGTTGCCGATTGGATATTATCTTTGTTTCCGGCTTAAAACGGCTTCTATTGACAAAATCGGAAAAAAAGCGTAGAATGACTGCAACGTTTGCGCAATATGCGGTATATTCAGCAAAAGCAATCTCTTTTCGAGGATGACCTATGAAAATTCTAAAAAAATTTCAGAGAACAATCGTATTGCTTTTAAAGCTGTGTTTGTTTGTCTCTCTGTTTGCCATTTTTTTCTTGATTTTCGGAAATCAAAATCCGTGGCTGTTGCGTTCTTCCAGAACCGCCGCCATTTGTATGCTGAGCTTTGTGGTGCTCGGCGGCGCGATGATGTCGGTATACGGCGGGTATCGAATCGGGGAGTATAAAAGTAAGCCGATTATCCATTCGTTAACCCTCTCGGCTTTTATTACGGACATCATTACGCATTTACAGCTTTGCATTATGAATACCAATGCCAATAACAACGCAACCTTTCGGTATGAAAACCCGGAATTGTTGCTGTTGGTTATGCTGTTGCAATTTGTGGTGATTGTGTTCTTTGCCTATTTCGGCAATTTTGTGTTTTTTTCTATCAATTCCCCTGAAAAATGCTGTGTTATTACTTCCTCGAAATATGCACTGAATAATATTGTGCCGAAAATTCGGAAGTATAAAAAGCAATATGTCATCACGGATGTGATTTTGTATACAGATGACCGTCTGTTTGATATTGTCAATCGGTGCGATACCGTATTTTTGTATGATGTGCCGATGTCTACGCGTACCATGCTTGTCGAGTATTGCTACGCCAAAAATAAGAATATCTATTATAATTTTGAAATGTGCGATGTTGTGTCCTTGCGTAGCCGCACTTCCATTTTAGATGACAAACCGTTGGTCGCTTCGCAAATCAAGGGGCTGACCGTGGAACAGAGCGTCGCCAAGCGCGCCATGGATTTGGTTATTTCAACCGTTGGGTTGATTGTGACAAGTCCGCTGATGTTGATTTGCGCCATCGCCATTAAGGCGGAAGACGGCGGCAAAGTGTTTTTCAAGCAAAAGCGTGCCACCAAAGGCGGTAAAATTTTTGAAGTGTATAAATTCCGCACCATGAAAGAGGCGGGGTCGGTCAACCGTTCCGTCACTTCTGACGACGACCGTATTACCAAAGTCGGTAAATATCTGCGCAAATTCCGCATTGATGAATTGCCGCAGATTATCAATATTTTTAAAGGTGAAATGAGTGTCGTCGGTCCGCGTCCGGAAATGATTGAAAATGTGGATGCTTACACAAAGGCATTGCCGGAATTCAGTTACCGTTTGCGTGTAAAAGCGGGGTTAACCGGCTTTGCACAAATTGCAGGGAAATATAATACATCGCCCAAAGACAAGCTCGTCATGGACTTAATGTATATCGAGCAGTACAGCATTTGGCTGGATATTAAACTGATTTTCCAAACGCTGACGGTATTTTTAAAGGCGTCCGACAGTACGGAGGCGTTTAAAACGGGCGACGAATACGAATTTTTCTGTGCAGATGACCCATCGGCTGAAACAACGGAAACGCCGACTGCGGAACAGGCTTCTGCATCGGAAACGGATACGGATACACAGGAATAAACCATTGAAAGCCACCTTACGGTGGCTTTTTTATCGGAAAAGGAGCAAGTATGTTAGAAGCAGTAAATGTCGGCTTGCAGTACGGCGGGCGCGTATTGTTTGAGCATGTGGACTTGAAATTCACAAACGGAAATTGCTATGGGCTTATCGGTGCGAACGGCGCGGGCAAATCCACTTTTATGAAAATTTTGGCGGGTGAAATCGAGCCGAACAAGGGCGAGGTGCGCAAAGGTTCAAACGAAAGAATGTCCGTTTTGCGGCAAGACCATTTTGCATTTGACCAATACGATGTGATGCGTACGGTTTTGATGGGAAATGCGCGTTTGTGCGCGATTATGGACGAAAAAGAAGTCCTTTACAGCAAAGAGGATATGACCGAGGAAGAGGGTATCCGTCTTTGCGAATTGGAAGAGGAATTTTCCGAAATGGACGGTTGGAGTGCCGAAAGCGATGCTCAAATTCTGTTAAACGGGTTGGGCGTGCCCAACGATTTGCATTACGCACAAATGTCTGATTTAACGGGCGAGAATAAAGTGAAAGTCCTGTTAGCGCAGGCGTTGTTCGGCAATCCGGATATTTTGTTGCTCGACGAGCCGACCAACCATTTGGATTTGGACGCGATTGCATGGTTAGAAGATTTCTTGCTGGATTTGGACAGTACGGTAATTGTGATTTCCCATGACCGCCATTTCTTAAACAAGGTCTGTACCCATACAGTTGACATCGACTACGGCAAAATCACGATGTTTGTCGGGAACTACGACTTTTGGTATGAATACACGCAAATGGCACAGCGCCAAATGCGGGAGCAGAATAAAAAGGCAGAAGCAAAAATCAAGGAATTGCAGGAGTTCATTCGCCGTTTCAGCGCGAATGCTTCCAAATCAAAACAGGCAACCAGCCGCAAAAAATTGCTTGACTCCATACAAGTGGAAGAATTGCCCGTTTCCTCCCGTCGTTTTCCGTATGTGGACTTTAAGCCTACGCGCAAAGTCGGCAACGAGGTGCTGACCGTCAGCGGACTTTCCAAAACCATTAACGGTAAAAAAGTGCTCGACAACGTGAGCTTTACCATTCACCCGCGGGAAAAGGTTGCATTTATCGGTGCGGATTCTCTTGCCAAAACCACTTTATTTAAAATATTAACCGGTGAGCTTGAACCGGACGAGGGTAGCTTTAAATGGGGTGTTACCACTTCCGTCAGCTATTTACCGACCGATAACAGTGTCTATTTTGATAACTGCGACTATGATTTGCTCGATTGGATTCGTGCGTATTCGGATTTGATTTATGAATCCGACATTCGCTCGTGGCTTGGCAGAATGCTGTTTTCGGGCGAAGAGGCGACCAAACAGGCTAAGGTGCTTTCGGGTGGGGAGCGCGTCCGCTGTATGCTGTGCAAGATGATGCTTTCGGGCGCGAATGTCTTGATTTTAGACGAGCCGACCAACCATTTGGATTTGGAATCCATTGCTTCGTTGAATGACGGTTTAATCCGCTATCCCGAAACGATTTTGTTTACTTCGCATGACCATCAGTTTGTCGAGACGGTTGCCGATCGTTTAATCAATGTAACGCCCGGCGAATTTTATGACAAGCAAATTCGGTTTGATGAATACCTCGCGGAATTGCACGAAAAATCGGTATGAATATACGCCTGCTGAAAGATATGACTTTCGGCAGGATTTTTTTATTTTGAAATCTTGCGTATATGTAATCTTTATGGTACACTTAAACAATTAAATCTACGGGGGAATGATTATGCTCAAAACCGAAATCCGTTCACTTCGGCAAAATGTAAATCGCGCTACTTCCATTATGTTTATTGTGCAGTTGTTCGGCGCTTTGGGGGCAGGCTTCTTTTTTGTTGTGCAGAATATACTCGGTGTGGAGCATATTTTGGGCGCAACCGAACCGCAAAATGAAAATATTTTGTGGTTTATTTTGTTTTGGGCAACCGATTTCTTTTTCGTGGTGATGGCGGTTGTGCTGTCCTATTTGATTGCCGGCTTGCCGGCGATTGCGCCTGCGTTTGCTTTGAGTATTTACTTCGCCCATTTTGCGGGTACACCGATTTCGGGCGTAGAAACCTACAAAGCCTATTTTGCAACGCCGCTGAATATGGGCGGCGGCACAAATATCGGTTATATGGGCTATTTGATTATGGCCGTATTCTTGGCATATTGTATTAAATATTTGTTTATCGCTTGGCACAACTGCAAGGAATTTTTGGGCGGAAAACTCGACAGTTCTTTTGCCAAAAAACGCGCGGCGGGCAAAAAAATTCCCGAAACGCTTACAGGTGTGGGCATTTTGGAACAGGTGGATTTGATTGTCCTCGTTTTAATTATGCCGGTGGTTTCGGCGGCTTTAACCTTTTTGTTGGTGCATTACGGCATTGAAATCCCGTTCCAAGCGCTCGGTGAAGCGCTCATAGCACCGCTGACCTCACTTGCAGACCGTTCCGTTGTGCTTTGTGCATTGGTGATGGGCTTAATGGTTGGTTTTGATTTGATAGGGCCTGTTTCCATGTCTGCCTTTGCGGTCAGTATTGCGGCGTTTTCGGCGGGCGATGCGCGCTTGATGACGATTTACGGCGCGTGCTTTGTCACTGTTGGTTGGGTGCCGCTGATGAATGTGCTTTTGCAAAAAATTACGAAAAAGGGCGGCAACTGCGATGCGGACGACTTTAATTTTGCCGTCAGCGGTCCGATTAACGCATTCTTTGAAAATATCAAATTGACAGTTGCTTTCTCAATGCCCTATGCGTATCGCAGTCCCTTGACGGTCATTCCTGGGCTGATGCTCGGCTCTGCCGCGACAGGCGTGATTACGGCGCTTTGCGGGATTGTCAATACGGCGTATTTAACGGAACTGCCGAAATACGGCAACGGCGAAACTTTCGCGGAAATGTTTGCACGCGGTGAAATGTATATTTCCTTTACCTTGCCGTTGCGTTCGGGCGATTGGTTGCATTGCCGTTTACCGCTGTTTTTCATTATTTTAGGCGGGGCGCTTGTCGGCGGCGTGTTTATGCTTTTGTTCAAAGAACTTGCTTACCGTTCACAGAAAAAGCACGGTACATATGTTCCGTGTACGGGTGATATTGTGTTGGAATTCCGTCATTACGCGCAAAAACTGTGGATTCCCTTTAAAACCGAACGCGGAAAATTGCCTGAAAATTATATGGCGGCGGAAACGGACTGCACACAAGAAATCGAATCGGCAGAACTCGTGAAAAAAGACAGTTGAAATTTTTTCGCCTTGCGTGTATAATATACAACGCTTACCAAATTGAAGGAATGAACAAAAGATGAAATTGGGGATTGTCGGGTTACCGAATGTCGGAAAAAGTACATTGTTTAATGCTATTACAAATGCCGGTGCGCAGTCTGCAAACTATGCGTTTTGCACGATTGAGCCGAATGTCGGTGTGGTGGCTGTGCCCGACAAGCGTCTCGATAAACTTGCCGAAATGTATCACCCGCAAAAGCTGACACCCGCAACCATTGAATTTGTGGATATTGCAGGTCTCGTCAAAGGTGCTTCTAAGGGCGAGGGTTTAGGCAACAAGTTTTTGTCGCACATTCGTGAGGTGGACGCCATTATCCATGTGGTGCGTTGCTTTGACGATGACGATATTATCCATGTAGAGGGCAGTGTTGACCCGCAGCGCGATATTGAAACCATCAATTTGGAACTGATTTTATCCGATATTGAGATTTTAGACCGCCGCATTGACCGCAGTAAAAAGGCAATGAAAGGCGATAAATCCTTACAGGCAGAAGTTGAATTCTTTGAACGCTTGCGTAAAGAACTCGAAAACGGCGTGAATGCGCGCGCTGTGGAAATGACCGACGAGGAAAAAGAAATGCTTTCTACCGTCGCTCTGCTTTCCTCCAAACCCGTCATTTATGCTTGCAATATGAGCGAGGACGATTTTGCAAATTCCATTGCGGAAAATGCACGGTATAAAGCCGTTTGTGCGATTGCCGCGGCGGAGGGCGCGGAGGTTTTGCCGATTTGTGCGGAGTTGGAAGCACAAATTGCCTCTCTTTCCAAAGAGGAAAAAGAAATGTTCCTTGCGGATTTGGGCATTGAACAGGGCGGTTTGGATTTGCTGATTCAGCGCTCCTACCATTTGTTGGGTTTGATTTCCTACTTAACCGCGGGGGAGCCCGAGGTGCGCGCGTGGACGATTACCAAAGGTACAAAAGCGCCGCAGGCGGCGGGTAAAATTCACAGTGATTTTGAGCGCGGCTTTATCCGTGCGGAGGTCATTTCGTTTGATGAACTGATGGCTTGCGGTACCATGCAGGCGGCAAAGGAAAAGGGTAAAATCCGTTCCGAAGGCAAAGACTATGTGATGCAGGACGGCGACATTGTGCTGTTCCGTTTCAATGTGTAAATGAAAATAAACTGTTTCATCCCGATGAAGCAGTTTGATATGCGCTTGTAGCTCAGCTGGATAGAGCGTTAGACTCCGACTCTAAAGGCCGCTGGTTCGAATCCAGTCAAGCGCGCCAGATAAGAGCCTCGTTACGCAATTCGCGTGCGGGGCTTTCTTCTTGCATATGCGCATTTTCTTAAAAAGAAATGGGGAAACATTTTGAAAAAGCCGATAAATAACTTATTTTCAATGCTTTTACGCATATCCTGTAAAAATGCGAATCTTCAACCCGTCATCGGCTCAGTTTCTGCGGTCGTACAACCCTCTGTGGCAGAACGAAACGGAAAAACCGTACTCCGCGTAATGTCCTATAATATTAAAAACGCGGACTTAGGAAAGAAAATTCCCGAAATTGCCGCCGATATTCGAGCTGAACAACCCGAAATTATCTGCGTGCAGGAAGTGGACAGCGGCGTACGCCGTTCCAAGAAAAAGAATATTTTAAAAGAACTTTCCGAAATTTTGCAAATGCAGTATTGCTTTTTTCCGGCAATCCTATTGCAGGGCGGAACATACGGCATCGGCATTTTAAGCCGCTTTCCATTGGAGAATTGTACGAGTACACCGCTTTTGATACGCGATGTCGACGAAGGACGCGTGCTTGGCAGTTGTGAAGTTACAGTCAACGGTAAAACGCTGACGGTTTTACTCACGCATTTAAGTTATGAAGACAAGCAAACGCGACTTGCGCAGTTTGACTATTTGCAATCCGTATTTGCAAGTAGTGCACCTGCTGTTTTGTGCGGCGATTTTAATGTAGAGTCGTTCGAGGAGTTTTCGCGTATAAATGCAACCGCCGTCAATACCGCCGAAACACCGTTTGAAACATTTATCGGCGGCGGAACGCCCTTTGCTGCCATAGACAATATCTATTGTTCGGCGGATATTACGCTTGTATCAAAAAAAGTGTGCGAAACTTCTTTTTCCGACCATAAGCCCTTGCTCTGCGAATTGGAGTTTTAAGTTCTCTTTTAATTTCTGTTGCAATCTTTCGGAATTTGGTGTAAAATATTCGGGATAATAGGGTAGGTGTGTATTTTGAGAAAATCCGAGCAATTTGTTGTCCCATTTGAGGAATTTGATACCGAAGAGATGTCAGCACCGAAGCAATGGCAGTTTGTGTATGAATGGCTGGATTCTTTGGTCTATGCTTTTTTAACCATATTGATTATTTTTACCTTCTGTTTCCGTATTGTCGGGGTCAGCGGGGAGTCTATGAAGCCCACTTTGCAAGACGGCGATTGGCTTGCCGTGCGCGCGATTAACACGAAAATCGAACGTGGGGATATTGTGGTGATTACCCAACCGAATTCGTTGAATGAGCCGCTGATTAAACGCGTAATTGCTCTCGGCGGGGATGAGGTCAATATTGATTTTGTCGAAGGCAAGGTCAGTGTAAACGGCGAGGTGCTGAATGAGCCGTATATTTATGAGCCGACCAACCGTATGTCCAATGTGGCTTTTCCCGTTACCGTGCCCGAAGGGTGTGTCTTTGTGATGGGGGATAACCGCAACAATTCCTTAGACAGCCGCTCGAAAACCGTTGGTTTTATTGATACACGCTACATATTGGGCGTTGCCGAATTCCGCTTTTATCCTTTCGGAGAATGGTCGTTAGAGAACTATGAATGAGAAAACAATTCGCAATATTTATGATTTTGCCTCGATATTGGTCTCCGCTGTTTTGGCGGTATGCTTGATTTTTACCTTTGTTTTTAAGATTTCCGCCGTAGACGGTGATTCTATGAACAATACCCTCCACAACGGTGACAAGGTGTTGATTACCGCGCGGGATTGGACAGTCGAACGCGGAGACATTGTTGTCATTTCCCAACCGAATGCATTTAACAAGGTGCTGATTAAGCGCGTAATTGCGACCGAGGGGCAGACCGTTGAAATTAACGGAAAAACCCATCAGGTGATTGTAGACGGTGAGGTTTTAGAGGAACCCTACATTGCACAACCGCTGATTGTACAAGGGTCTTGGAACTATCCGGTGACGGTGCCCGAAGGCTGTGTCTTTGTGATGGGGGACAATCGCAATCGTTCTACCGACAGCCGCGACAGTGCAGTCGGTATGATTGATACCCGCTACATTGTCGGCGAAGCCATTTACCGTATCGGTGACAGTCAGTTGCTGATAAATAACGCGGAGTAACAGAGTATGGCAGATTCAATTAAGCAAACTGTGCAATGGTTCCCGGGGCATATGGCGAAAACACGGCGGCTGATTAAAGAATGCTTGCCGCAGGTAGATGCCGTAACCGAGGTATTGGACGCGCGCGTGCCCGAAAGCAGCCGCAATCCCGAACTCGCCGATTTAATCGGAGATAAACCGCGTATTGTCCTGCTCAATAAATGCGATGTTGCCGATGACCGTGCAACAAAGCAGTGGGTGGCGCATTATCAAAAGACATGTGCGGCGGTTTTACCTGTGGATTGCAAAAGCGGCAAAGGCTTAAATCAATTTGTGCCGTTAATGCGTGAGGTCTTAAAAGAAAAAATTGAAAAAAACGAAGCCCGCGGTATGGCGGGAAAGCCCTTACGGATTATGGTCGTTGGGATTCCGAATACGGGAAAATCCTCTTTTATCAATAAAATGGCAGGGCGTAACCGCGCCGAAGTTGCCGACAAAGCGGGTGTTACACGCCACAACCGTTGGTTTGTTATCGGCAATGGGATTGAACTGCTCGACACACCCGGTGTGCTGTGGCCGAAATTCGATGACCCGAAGGTCGGTGACAAATTGGCGTTTATCGGGTCTGTGAAGGATACGGTTGTCGATTGCGAAACTTTGGCGGTAAGGCTTTTGGAGATTATGCAGACCGAATACGCCGACCGCCTTTCGGAACGCTATAAAATCAGTGATTTTGCAGATTTACAGCCGTGGGAGCTGTTGGAGTTAATCGGGCGAAAGCGCGGTATGATTATCAAGGGCGGCGAAGTGGATTACACCCGTGTTTCCGTCATGCTGTTGGACGAATACCGCGGTGGCAAGCTCGGGAAAATCACGCTCGACAGAGTGGGTGACTGAATGGTAGATTTTTCGATTGAAAACGAATACGGAAATCAAGGATACAGCGTCATTTGCGGGGTAGATGAAGCGGGCAGAGGTCCGCTTGCGGGCCCCGTATATGCCGCTGCTGTCATTTTAAGCCCCGATACGGTGATTGAGGGCTTAAACGACTCTAAAAAACTGACCGAGAAAAAACGCGAGGCGCTTTTCCCGATGATACAGGAAAAAGCGATTGCGTACGGTATAGGGTTTGCCACGGAACGGGAAATTGATGAAATCAATATATTAAATGCAACCTTTTTGGCAATGCGCCGTGCGGTGGAGCAGTTGTCCGTAACACCGGATTTGCTGTTGATTGACGGCAACCAAAAGCCGAAAATCGGTGTGTGCCCGGAAGTAACTGTTATAAAGGGTGATGCAAAATCAATGTCGATTGCGGCGGCTTCCGTGCTTGCTAAGGTCAGCCGTGACCGCTTTATGCTGGAACTTTCCGAAACATACCCGCAGTATGCGTTTGAAAAACACAAAGGCTACGGCACAAAGCTCCATTATGAAAAACTTGCCGCATTCGGCATATCTCCCGTGCACCGCAAAACCTTTTTGAAAAAGATTATCGGAGAAAACGAGAATGGATAAGGCGAAAACCGGCTCGCGCGGCGAGGTGGAAGCGTCACGCTATTTGCGCGAAAAGGGGTATCGGATTCTTGCGGCAAATTACCGTTGCCGTTTGGGCGAAATTGACATTATCGCAGAAAATGAAAAATATATTTGCTTTACAGAGGTAAAAACACGCGCGGAAAACAGTCGTTTTTCGGCGGCAGATGCGGTGGATTTTGCCAAGCGGAAAAAGCTGATTGCGGCGGCAAATTTGTTTTTGGCGCAGTATGACGGCAACAAACAACCGCGGTTTGATATTGTTGAGGTGTATATGCACGGCGAAACGGTTCGCAAAATCCGCCTCATTAAAAATGCGTATAACGGAGAGGGCAAATGAGATTTTTTGATTTTCACTGTGATACCATCGGCGAGTGCTGTTTGCAAAAGAAACACCTTGCAAGCAACGATTTACACATTAGCCTGCGAAAAAGTAAATGTTTTGAGAAATACGGACAGGTGTTTGCCATATGGATTCCCGATGAAAAGCGGGGAGAGGCGGCGTTTGCTTATTATCAAGCCGTGCGGGATTGCTTTTACGGGGAATGTGCCGAAAATGCGGAAAAAATCCTACCCTGTAAAACTGCGGCAGATATTGAAACGGCATTTTGTGCGCAAAAAGTTGCCGCTGTTTTTGCCGTGGAGGGCGGTGCGGTGCTGGGCGGCGACCTCGAAAAACTCGATAAGCTCTATCAAGACGGCGTGCGGTTGATGACGCTGACTTGGAACGATACGAACGAAATTGCCAACGGCTGTTTTGCAAAAGACAAAGGCGGGCTTACCGATTTCGGCAAACGCGTTGTGCAAAAAATGCAAAATCTGCATATGCTTGTGGATGTGTCTCACCTCAATGAACGCGGCTTTTATGATGTGGCGGAATACACCGAAAAGCCGTTCTTGGCAAGCCATTCCGATGCCGATATTGTAGACAACTCCTATGCAAAAGCGCGTAATTTGACCGATGACCAAATCAAGGTGTTGGTTGTGCGCAACGGGCTTATCGGTATCAATTTATGTGCCGACTTTTTGGGAAACAATGGGCAAACGGGGGCGGATGCAGTTTTGCGCCATGTTTCGCATTTTTTGGATTTGGGTGCAGAGCATATTTTGGCGTTCGGCTGTGACTATGACGGTTGTACCGTACACCCGTCCTTGAACGGGATAGAGAATATCCCGTATCTTGCCGATTACCTTTTACAGCACGGCATTTCCGAAAAAACACTGCAAAATATTTTCTTTGAAAACGGATATAGATTTCTCATTGCAAATCTTTAAAACCTATGGTAAAATATGTTGAATTTTATGTTGGGAGTGTAACGTATGGTGTATACGAGTACAAGAGACAGTTCCGTGCGCGTTTCTGCGGCGGAGGCGATTGCGAAAGGCATTTCGGCGGACGGCGGTTTGTTCGTGCCGATGACCATTCCGACGCTTAACCTTGTGGATATTGAAAAATTGGCGCGCCTTGACTACATCGGGCGTGCAAAAGAGGTCTTAAAACTCTACTTAACCGATTTTACCGATGATGAGCTTTCTATGTGCGTAGAGGGCGCTTATAAGGCGGAAAAATTCAGTTCTCCGCAGATTGCGCCGCTGTACGCGCTCAATGATACAGCGAATATTTTGGAGCTTTGGAGAGGGCCTACCTGTGCTTTTAAGGATATGGCATTGCAACTTTTGCCGTATTTGCTGACGGTTTCCGCCAATAAAACGCTGAAAGACACCAAAATCGTGATTTTGGTTGCCACTTCGGGCGACACGGGCAAAGCGGCGTTGGAAGGCTTTAAAGATGTGCCGAATACCGAAATCTTGGTATTTTATCCTGTGGACGGCGTCAGCCCCATGCAAAAACTGCAAATGACCACGCAAGAGGGGAATAACGTCAGCGTCTGTGCGATTGAGGGCAATTTTGACGATGCACAAAGCGGCGTGAAGTCTATTTTTACCAACCGCGAAATCGAAAAGAAGTTTACAGAAAATCATTTGGCATTTTCTTCGGCAAACTCCATTAACTGGGGCAGATTGGTGCCGCAGATTGTCTATTATGTATCGGCTTACTGCGATATGGTCAAATCCGAACGCTTAAAGCTCGGCGCACCGATGAATGTGGTTGTGCCGACGGGCAATTTCGGCAATATTTTGGCGGCATATTATGCGAAGCAAATGGGTGTGCCGATTGGCAAACTGATTTGTGCTTCCAATGCGAATAATGTGTTGACGGACTTCTTAACCACGGGTACTTATAATAAAAACCGTCCGTTTTATTGCACCACTTCGCCGTCGATGGATATTTTGATTTCCAGCAATTTGGAGCGCTTGCTGTTTGCACTCTCCGGGCAAGATGCCGAACAGACCAAAGCGCTTATGGAACAGCTTGCCGCAAACGGCACCTATACCGTCAGCGAAAAAATTCAAAAATCCATTTCGGAATTGTTTGCAGCAGGGTATTGTGACGATGCGGATACCAAGCGCACCATTCGTAAAATCTTTGACGAATACAATTATCTTTGCGATACGCATACGGCGGTTGCCGTCAATGTGTATGCGGCGTATAAAATGAAAACGGGAGACAATACACCAACCGTGATTGCCTCCACCGCCAACCCGTACAAGTTCTCAAAGAGCGTGTTAAGCGCGTTGGAAAACAACATTCAGTCGCAGGACGAGTTCTCTATGGTGGAAGAATTGCACGAAAAATCCGGTGCACCCGTGCCGCTCCAACTTGCGACCTTGAAGGGAAAACCCCCGCGCTTTACCAAGGTTGCCGCAAAAGAGGATATGGCGCAGGTTGTGTTTGAAATGCTCGGTATATAAAACGAAAAGAGAGTGGCAGTTTTACCACTCTCCTCGTTTTATTTGGCTGTTTCAGTTTTTCGCCTGAAATGTGCCGCACTCGGTTTCACTGCACTTGCAGGGCTCGTGGCTGCATTGACAGCCGACCATAATTTCATCTGCGGTGCAGGTGGTTTTCCCTTCGTGATATACACAGTTGCTGACGTTACATTTGATTTCGTTCATTTTGTTTGCCTCCTTTCAACCGTAGTTTTTGAATTTTCTATGCATTTATGCATAAATGAGGTTATCAAAAATGTCAATTTTTGCTATCGGAGATACGCATTTGTCCTTTTCAACGGACAAACCGATGAATATCTTTAAAGGGTGGGACGATTATGTCGAGCGTCTCACAAAAAATTGGCATGCCTTAGTGGCGCCTTCGGATACGGTTGTCCTAATGGGCGATATTTCGTGGGCGATGTCTTTGGAGCAGGCAAAAGCGGATTTTGCGTATTTGGACGCTTTGCCCGGGCAAAAAATTATTTTAAAGGGCAATCACGATTATTGGTGGAATACGCGCCGTAAAATGGAAGCATTTTTTGAAAATAACGGCTTTTCAACCTTGCACATTTTGCATAACAATGCGTACCGCGTCGGCGATTTCAGCATTTGCGGCACACGCGGTTGGTTTTATGACGATACGCAAAGCGAGCCGGACAAGGTAATGCTCCGCGAGGTCCAACGTTTGAAAACCTCAATCGATGCCGGGCGTGCACTCGGCGGCGAGCCGATTGTGTTTCTTCATTATCCGCCGATTTCCATGACACAGCAATGCGCACCATTTTTGGATTTGTTGAAAGACGAACAAATCTCCCGTTGTTATTATGCCCATTTGCACGGCGGCGCGGCGCATTTGGCGTTTCAGGACACATTTTATGGCACAAAATTTGCACTTTTATCGGGGGATTACTTGAAATTTTGTCCAAAAGTGATAGAAATAATAAAATCGTAAAAAAGGGTAGCATTTTTCAATACTTTCTGTTATAATAAGTAAGTTAATGCTTTACAATTCAGGAGGAATATGTAAATGAGTTTAAAATCATCCAACAAGGTCGAGACAAACACCTGGCAGCTGGAGATTGCTATTGACGGCGCAACCTTTGAGGCGGCTGTTAATAAAGCCTATCTCAAGCAGAGAAAGAACATCACCGTTCACGGGTTCAGAAAAGGCAAAGCGCCCCGTTCTTTCATTGAAAAATTGTACGGCGAAGGCGTTTTCTATGAAGATGCTTTGGAGATTTTATATCCCGACGCTGTCGAGGAGGCTGTCAAAGAAGCAGGGCTTGAAATTGTGGACACGCCCTTTGATTTGGAAGTCCCCGAAATGGGCAAGGACGGCGTTGTCTTAAAGTTAAAAGTAACCGTAAAGCCGGAAATCGAGCTCGGCGAATACAAAGGCTTAAAAGCCACCAAGAAGTCCTGCAAGGTTTCTGCGGATGAAGTAAAAGCGGAACTCAACCGTATGCTGGAACAGAATGCGCGTATGGTCACCGTGGAAGACAGAGCCGTGAAAAAAGGCGACATCACCGTCATTGATTTTGAAGGCTTTGTGGACGGCGAGGCATTTGAAGGCGGCAAAGCGGAAGGCTACGAGCTGACCATCGGTTCCGGTCAGTTTATTCCGGGCTTTGAAGAGCAGATTATCGGGCACAAAACCGGCGAGGAATTTGATGTCAATGTGAAATTCCCGAAGGACTATCACGAAGGTCTTGCTGATAAAGACGCCGTATTCAAAATCAAACTGCACGAAATCAAAGTGAAAGAACTGCCCGCGCTTGATGACGAATTCGTCAAAGATGTCAGCGATAAAGATACCGTAGATGAACTGAAAAAGAGCATCAAGGCAGACCTTGAAAAATCCAAAAAAGCAGAAGCGGATAACGAAGTCAACAATGCGTTGATGGAAATGGTCGCGGACGGCGTCAAGGCGGAAATCCCGCAGGCGATGATTGAAAAGAAAATCGACAGCGATATTGACGAGTTTGCATACAGACTGCAAATGCAGGGCTTGGATTTGAAAACCTATTTGCAATACACCGGTATGGATGTCGAAAAATTCCGTGAGGGCTACAAAGCCTCTGCCGAAAAACAGGTGAAACTGGATTTGGCGATTGAAAAGATTATCGAAGTGGAGAAAATCACCGTTTTGGAAGAAGAGTTGGAAGCGGAATATAAGAAGTTTGCCGATGCATACAATATGGATATTGAAGCCGTGAAAAAGGCAGTTTCCGAAGAAGCCCTTACCAAAGATTTGCAGTCAAAAAAGGCTATGGACTTCATTGTAGACAATGCGGTTGTTACCGAGGAGAAAGCCGCTGTGAAAAAGACCGCCGCAAAGAAAGATGATAAGGCGGAGGGTGAAAAGAAACCTGCGGCAAAGAAAACGGCAACCAAAAAGACTGCTGAGAAAAAGCCGACTGAGAAAAAACCGGCTGCAAAGAAAACCACAAAAAAGGCAGAAACCGAAGAATAAGTGATTAACCCTTATTTTCTCTGTCAATACTGAATTTGGTCTTACTTTACGGTGGACGCGCAGAGCTTTCCGCAGACTTGCGGAGGCTTTGTGCGTTTCACCGTTGAAATTTAGGAGGTATTTTTATGGCATTGGTTCCTTATGTTGTTGAACAGACCAGTCGCGGCGAGCGTTCGTATGATATTTATTCCCGCTTGCTCAATGACCGTATCATTGTGCTTTCGGATGAAGTCAACGACGCAACAGCGAGCTTGGTTGTGGCACAGCTTTTGTACATCGAAGGGCAGGATAATGAAAAAGACATCAGCTTGTATATCAACAGCCCCGGCGGCTCTGTGACCGCGGGTCTTGCGATTTACGACACTATGCAGTACATCAAATGCGATGTTTCCACCATTTGTATGGGTATGGCGGCAAGTATGGGGGCATTTTTGCTGTCGTCCGGTGCAAAGGGCAAACGCTATGCTTTGCCGAACAGCGAAATTATGATTCATCAGCCCAGCGGCGGCGCACAAGGGCAGGCAACCGAAATCGACATAGTTGCACGCCACATTTTGCGTACGCGTGAAAAGCTGAACAAAATTTTGGCGGAAAATACCGGTAAACCGATTGAGCAAATCGCACGCGATACCGAACGCGACAACTTCCTGTCGGCGGAGGAAGCGTTGGATTACGGCTTAGTGGATAAGATTTTTTATAAACGATAAGAGCTTCTAAGGAGAACTTTTACTATGGCGAGAGATAACGACAGCAGAGAAAAAACCGTGCGTTGTTCTTTCTGCGGCAAATCTCAGGACGAAGTTGAAAAGCTGATTGCAGGCCCCGGCGTATGCATTTGCGATGAATGCATTGAGCTTTGTATGGAAATTGTGGAGGACGGTGCGCCTGCTACGCGCGGCAAAAAGCCTGCCGCCAAGGCGGAAAAGGTTTTACCGAAGCCGCAGGAGATTAAGGCACACCTCGACGAATATGTCATTGGGCAGGACGATGCAAAGGTCGCGCTCAGCGTAGCGGTGTATAACCACTATAAGCGTATTTACTATGGGCAAAAGTCGGATGTAAATATCCAAAAAAGCAATGTGATTTTGTTAGGGCCTACGGGCGTCGGCAAAACCATGCTTGCGCAGAC
>JBJEPU010000007.1:0-4105 GCA_051881395.1 Candidatus Fimenecus sp. | reverse complement strand
CAAATACTGCCGTGAATATCCAAACGCCGCGGCGATTGCACCCGGCAGTTGACATATTCCGTTTTCGCCGTTGCCGAAACACACGCCGCGGTCGGCACGCTTCCTTCGGCGTACTTTGAAAACGCCACATTTTGCTCAAAGCACCGCACGGTGTTTTCCTCGCTGACATACAAAATGCGCAGCAGCGCGGAGCCCTCGGCGGTCACGCGGTCAGCGGCGCCTTGCACGGCGGTAATGCGCGGGGTTAAGTTGCATTTCAAAACCCGTACCGCGTCCGGGAAGTATTCGGGCAGGGTGATGTCGCAGTCGACGGGCTGTTCTGCCGTGGCTTCCAACAGCGTTTGTCGGCGCGACAGGGTGTTTGTCTGTTTCGTAAAGTCCATTTTACCTCTCCTCGCTTTCTGTTCTGTAAAAAAATATGCAGTTCCTGTCCGCAATATGCCAAAAGAAAGTCATTCCCGTTTTCTTGCAAGAAAACGAGAATTGTGCTATACTGAATACAATTCAGAAAGGACTGTATTATGGAAACCACTTTGAACATTGCTTTACTCATAGATTCCGACAACATTTCCCCCAAGTATGTCGAAACGGTGTTTGACGAGTTAAAGGACATCGGCACCGTGACCATCAAACGCATTTACGGCGATTGGACGCTCGAACAGGCGAGAAGCTGGAAAGCGTTGTTGCCGAAATACGCCTTAATGCCAATGCAGCAGTACGCCTATACCCAAGGCAAAAATTCCACCGACTCCGCCATGATTATCGACGCGATGGATATTTTATACAGCAAAGAGGTCGATGTATTCTGCCTCGCTTCGAGTGACAGCGATTTTACCCGCCTTGCCGCGCGCCTTCGCGAAGAGGGTAAGCAGGTCATCGGTATGGGCGAAAGCAAAACGCCGAAGGCATTTGTCAATGTGTGCGACTCCTTTCGGTATCTCGATGTGTTAAGCGGCGATATGGATTCTGCGGACAGCGCCGTCGGCAGTATCACACCGCGCAAGGAAATCGAAATGGAAATCCTCTCCATGCTTTCGCAAAAGGAGGTCGGCGCGCGGGTGCAAATCAGTGTGATTAAAGATGCCTTACAGCGTAAATATCCCGATTTTGACGAACGCAACTACGGTTTTTCTAAATTCTCCGTTTTTTTAAAGTCCTTTAATGCCTTTAAAATTGTGCCCGATACCCACCGAAACACCCTTTGTATTTGTCAGGAGGACTCCGCCCAAAAAGCGGAAATCGAGGAATTCGTTTTACAGCAGCTTAAAAAGAGCCGCACAAAGCGCCTGAACATCGGCGAAATCAATTCCCGCATTACCGAGCGTTTTCACGATTTTTCGGTGAAATCGTTCGGCTATAAGCAAATTAAACTGTTTTTGTCCGATATTGACGGCGTAGAAATTGAAAATTGCGATTTGGTACTGAAAAAGGAGGCTTTGCAATGAAACGCATTGTTTACAAGGAATGTCCCTACTGTAAGTCACAGAATATTGCTTACGGCTACCAGGTCGGCGAAGCGGATGTTTTTGCCGATATTCGCGGCGGCGTGTTCGGCACACATATTGAGCATACCGTTTGTCGGGATTGCGGCAGTATCATTTACAGCCGCGTTTTAAAAACCGATTTCTTAAAGGACAAAAGCGAAACCTCTTACGAAATCGAAGTTCCCGAAGACGACGAAGCGGAATAAACGCATATGACGAAAAAAGCAGCCAAGGAGGGCGACGGCTTTCCTTGGCTGTTTTTGTTTTTTGCAGAATTTGTATAAATTCCATAAGAATACTTGTAAATCTATTCAAAATTTATTATAATTTATATATTCACCCACGGAAAGAGGGGATAGTTTTGTACGGATTGATTGACCATAAGGACGAAATCAACCGCCTTTTGGCGCGCTACGGCGTGAAATTCGGTATTTATAAAAATAATGAGTTCCACGAACGGCTGTTTCCGTTCGACCCGTTGCCGCGCATTATCACCCAAAATGAGTTTCAGTTTTTGGAGCGAGGGTTAAAACAGCGTGTGCACGCCTTGAACTTGTTTTTAAACGATATTTACGGCAAAAAGCAGATTTTGCGCGACGGCGTCATTCCCGAGGATTTCGTATACCGTTCCACGGGCTTTTTGCCGCCGTGTGAAAACATTGTGCCGCCGCTGTCGGTTTATAACCACATTTCGGGCATTGATTTGGTGCAGGCAAAGGATATGACTTGGTTTGTGCTCGAAGACAATCTCCGTATTCCCTCGGGGGCTTCGTACCCGATGGTTGCGCGCGACCTTTGCCGGCGCGCCAGCCCCGACACTTTTCAAACCAACGCTGTGACGGATAACCGCGGCTACGGCAAGCTCTTAAAAACCGCGCTGGACGATGTTAACCTCGGCGGAATCAATGTGATTTTAACGCCGGGGCGCTATAATTCCGCCTTTTTTGAACATTCTTATCTTGCCGAGCAAACCGGCGCGGTCTTTGCGATGCCGCAGGATTTGTTTGTGGAGGGGAATGTCCTCTATTACAGCGAATATTCGGGCGAACGCCGCAGAGTCGGCACGGTGTACCGCCGTGTTTCCGATGAATATTTAGACCCGATGACCTTTTTGCCGTATTCCCTTTTGGGCGTGCCGCATTTACTAGACGCGTACCGTGCGGGCAATGTTGCCATAGTCAACGCCCCCGGCAACGGCGTTGCGGACGACAAAGGCATATACTATTTCGTGCCGCAAATGATAAAATATTATCTCGGCGAAGAGCCGATTCTCAAAAATGCCCCGACCTATTTGCCCTATTACGAAGCGGACAAGACCTATGTCTTGGAGCATTTAGACAAATTGGTTGTCAAAGATGTCTCCGAATCGGGCGGCTACGGCGTGGTGTTCGGGTCGGAACTTTCCAAAGCAGAACTGCAAAAACTGCGTGACGCGATTTTGGAAACTCCCCGCCGCTTTATCGCACAGGAGGTTGTGGAATTCAAAGACCTTTCCGTCTTTGAAAACGGGCAGGTGACCGCCCGCAAAGCGGATTTGCGTGCCTTTGTGCTGTACGGCAAGGAGATTAACGTTTGGCAAAGCGGGCTGACGCGCTATGCGCGCGAGGAAGGCTCGTATGTGGTCAATTCTTCACAGGGAGGAGGGTTTAAGGACACATGGGTATTATCTCGATAAAATCCACCGACAATCTGTTTTGGCTCGGGCGCTATGTCGAGCGCGTATTCACCACGCTCAAAATGTTTACAAAGTGCTATGATGTGCTCATAGATGTGGACGAAAACGCCTATGTTGATTTCCTACAAAAACTCGGTATTCCCAATACCTATTCTTATAAGCAGGAGTTTATTGCCGATTTCCTGTTTAACGAAAGCAACCCGAATTCCGTGATGAGCACCGTCCTTGCCGCATATGACAACGCGGTGATGATGCGTAACGAGTTAAGCAGTGAAACGATGTCTTACATTCAACTTGCTGTGGACGCCATGCAGCGCGGCAAGGAAAGCTCGGCGCCGATGCTCAAATTGCAAGAGGTGTTCGACAGTATTTTTGCCTTTTGGGGCGCGGCGGATGACTATGTGGAGTCCGAAACCACCCGCAACATTTTAAAATTCGGGCGCAGTGTCGAGCGCATTGATTTGTATACGCGCTTTTCCTGCCCGCCCGAACTTATCCGAAAAGAATTCAGCATTTTGTTAAACCGGCTTTATAAGGTCGGTATTGACTGCAACATCACGGCGATTGACCGCTTAATGAAAATCATCTTGGAAAAAGACGATTTTGAAGCGGACAAATTCACCATTCAGGAGGAGCTTTCCCGCCTGTTTGTCACCGCGCCGAGTGCGTATTATTAAACAGGGGAGGGCTTGTTTTGCAAACCGTTGAATTTTCGTATTCGATGCAAATTGCATTTTCTGCACCCGTGGTGCGCCATTGCTTTTCTCTGCGGTGCTTGCCGTTTAATAACGAATACCAGCGCATACGCGAGCTGTTTTTGGAGGTTTCGCCGCACAATGTGTTGACCGAAACCGCCGACGGCTTCGGCAACCGCATTTTGACCGACCGTATTACCGAAGCGCATACCGAATTTTCGGTCTATGTCAACGGCATTGCCGAAATTGAC
>JBJEPU010000006.1:0-22493 GCA_051881395.1 Candidatus Fimenecus sp. | reverse complement strand
CACGGGTTGGGGATTATTATCTCCCCGATTTGAAACTGCCCGAAGAAGAAAAACAAGCAAATATCGGCGTATGGGGTATGCGGCACAAACGGTTTTTGAAAGAAAATCATCGTGTACTATATACTAACCTGATGTCTTCGGGGAAACTTGTTGCATATCTTGATGATATCGAGCAACAGGCAACCGCTATGTTTCTCCGGCTGGTAAAAGAACTTGCCGAAAAAGAAAATGTTACAGAAAAACTTAAGGCAGAAAATCAAATGCTGTGGGTACAGAAGATGAACAATATCCGTAATCGTGCAACGGAAATTGTAAATGCAGAATTGATTTACACGGTATAAAGTATAAGCCGAGTGTGGGCTCTTTAACGAGTTGCACTCGGCGCTTTTTCTTTTTTATAGTGGAAAATTAGAGATGTAAAACGCCTTTGTTCACAGGCTATGCAAGCCTTAAACTCCAATAGTTAAGTTTAATATTCGACGTGCCATTTTCAGCGTTCAAATTGTCTGAGGCTTTCATACATAAGCTAAACGAATATGTTGACAAGCTTAATGAAAATGTTTATAATATAGACTGTGGAGGTGCTATGATGACAGCTTCGGAACAAATTAAAGTATTATGCGTGCGCTCAGGCATTAGTTTAGCTGAATTAGCAAGAAGGCTTAATGTTTCTCCTCAATCATTAAGCGGAAAAATAAAAAGAGATAGTTTTACCATTAACGACCTTGAGAATGTCGCTGACGCTGTTGGCGTCAAGTTTGAACATAATTTTGTTCTTGAAAATGGCGATATAATATGAAGTGAGGTACAGGAAAATGGCACAATATAGACTTGGCGAATTGTTTTGCGGTCCCGGAGGTATAGCCTGCGGCGCTTCTTTAGCTGATATAGGCAACAAGAATTATTCAATAGTACACGCTTGGGCAAACGATTATGACCAAGATACTTGCAATACATACATTCAAAATATTTGCCCTCAGAATCCTGAGAGCGTTATCTGCGGAGATGTAAGAAAGCTTGATTTAAAAACACTTGGTGCGATAGATGCGCTTGCATTTGGCTTCCCCTGCAACGATTTTTCTGTAGTCGGTGAGCAAAAAGGCTTTAATGGCACATTTGGACCGCTTTATAAATATGGCGCTGAAACATTAAGAATATATAACCCACAGTGGTTTTTGGCCGAAAATGTAGGCGGCTTGGCAAGTGCGAATGAAGGAAGTGCGCTCCAGGTAATACTTAAGGAACTTGCTGGGTGCGGTTATAGAATATATCCGCATTTATATAAGTTTGAAGAATATGGAGTTCCGCAGGCAAGACACAGAATTATCATAATAGGTATCAGAGAAGATTTGCCGTATGACTTTTGTCCGCCGAGCCCTGAAATGTATAAGGATATTGACAATACCTGCAGAAATGCATTGGAAAATCCGCCTATTCCTGCTGACGCCAAAAATAACGAGTTGACACGCCAGTCTGCTGTTGTTACTGAGCGTTTGAAATACATTAAACCCGGTGAAAACGCTTTTAACGCTGATCTGCCCGATGAATTGAAGCTCAATGTTAAAGGCGCAAAAATCAGTCAGATTTATAAAAGGCTTGACCCAAACAAGCCTGCTTATACAGTTACAGGTTCAGGCGGCGGCGGTACACATATATATCACTATTCTGAACCGAGAGCATTGACAAACAGAGAACGTGCGAGATTACAAACTTTCCCTGACAGCTATGAATTTATGGGGTCAAAGGAAAGTGTTCGCAAACAGATAGGTATGGCTGTTCCTGTGCAGGGAGCCAAAATAATTTTTGAAGCTGTACTGAAAACTTTTGCAGGAATTGACTATCCGTCTGTTCCCTGCAATATTAAGGAGTGACGAAATGCTTAACTATTGGTGGGTTACCCGACCGAAAAGAAAATTAAATTCCATACCCGAAGTTTTATCTACATTTGCAGAAGCGTCATTAGACCAAGAATGGCAGGGACAGCGTGATTCCCACCTTTCCTTTGAAGAAATGCTTGAAGAAGCAGGCTTAAAGCGCAAGGGAGAAAGGCGAGATCAAACAGGCGGCGGTGCGAGAACATATAAAGCGTGGGTAATGAGTCTTGGATTGATTTTTACACAGGAATCCACAGGGAAAATCAAGCTTACACTTGCCGGTGAAGCTATTATGAACGGTGACAATCCTGTTGATGTTTTGAAAAATCAAGTTCTAAAATATCAGTTTCCTTCATCGTTCTCAACAGGTAGAAATATTGATGTAGCAGCACGCTTTAAAATACATCCATTCGTATTTATGCTGAGATTGCTTGCTGATGACAGAATTGGAAGTCTGTCGGAGGAAGAACTTGCGAAAATAGTAGTTGTTGAAGCCGAAAACGAAAGCGAAAAATGTTTTGAGTATGTAGTATCCCGAATACTCGAATTTCGTGATAAAGGTGATGCTTGTCTTGAACCTGACTTTGCCGTAAAATACGCTCCATCAAAAGGCGGCGGCAGAGAAAATGAGCCTTATGCCCATTTAATGGACTTGGCTAATACGCTTTTTAACTGGCTCGAATATACTCAGCTTGCAAAGCGTGAAGACAGCAGAATTGCTATTCTTCCTGACAAACAAGCGGAAGTTGCTGATATACTCGCCAATCCTCCAGCCTTTATAGACAGACCGCTTCAACACGAGTATTTTCAAAGAAAATACGGCATAGACCCTAAGCATAGAAAGGATACACGAAACCTTACAGCTTCAACAACTATAACAGCTAAAATAATTGCAGAACAAAAAGTAAAAAATGCATTCATTGCAGAGTCTTTGCGTCAGCCTATATCCTCAATCAATACAAAACTTATTGATAAAATTGTTGAAACAACGGGCATTGATGAGAGGTTTGTAGAGGAAACACTGCTGAAATTCTATCCAAAGGGTTCTATCGGTGCATTTATGACGGAATACTTTGAAATGGCATTTAAAGGCAGAGATGAAGCGACAGAGTTTGAAAAAGCTACTGTAAATATATTTCAGGATGTATTTGGCTTTTCGGCAAAGCACGTTGGCCCTATTGGTCTGACACCCGATGTCTTGGTTTTATCAGATGTTGACGGGTATTCTGCTATTATTGATAACAAAGCATACAGCAAATATACGATTAACAATGATCACCACAACCGTATGGTACATAACTATATCGGGAATTTGAGCAATTATTATGACGGCACATATCCTCTTGCTTTCTTTTCATATATCGCAGGCGGCTTCGGTACAAACATAAACAAACAGCTACAGGCGATTACTGACGAAACAGGCATAAAGGGCAGCGCTATGAATGTGAGCAATATGATTGAATTGATTAAACGATATGACACCTGTAATTACAATCATTCGACAATCAGAGAGATATTCTCAGTCGGAAGACAAATATTGCATTCGGATTTCAAATAATCGAAGCGGTGCATTATGGACAATCATTCAAAAGAAGTACGAAGCTATAATATGTCAAAAATCAGAAGCACAGGAACTAAGCCAGAGGAAATTGTACGCAAGTACCTGTTTTCAAAAGGATTGAGGTACAGAAAGAATGTAAAGACTCTTCCCGGGAAACCTGATATTGTGTTTCCGAAATATAAGACGGTTGTTTTTGTAAACGGGTGCTTTTGGCACGGACATCAAAATTGCAGATATTTTGTAATGCCGAAGTCAAACACGGAATATTGGGAAAACAAGATAAACAACAATATCGCCCGTGATAGAATCATCTATGAACGCTTATCAAAGCTCGGCTGGAATGTATTGATTGTATGGGAGTGCGAGTTAAAAAAGGATAAGCGAGACAATACGCTTGAATGTTTGTACAACAGTGTTTTAAGGAATTTAAAAGAGTAGTTCTAAAGTTGTTTCTGAACTCAAAAGGCTTGCACAATAACAGAATATTTCGTTTGAGGACTTGTCGATTGCAATGGGAGTCAGTATGTTCAGATTTGGAGGTTACGAGAGGTTCTCCAATTGAATATGTAAAGAAGATTATTATGAAACTATATGTTTGGCAAATATCATAATATTTTAAATAGAAATTCGGTGAGGTTATATGAAGTTTAAAGAATCAACACTAAAATTATACGCTGCGCCATTGAGTGACACAGAAGATGCAAAGTGTAAGCATGCAATTGAGGCAATTCGAGATGCTTTAAAGGATTTGGGATATACCGATGATCAGAAAGGTATATCCCTCTTAGAAAGCGATACTTTTGCGTACTCTGTATCTATGCGTAATAAGTATTCTCCTGATAAGATTGATATATTTATACAGGGTTCTTATGCAAATAATACCTGCGTTCGTAATGAAAGTGATGTTGATATCGCTGTCGTACGTAGTGATACATGGGAATATGCTTTTGGAGAACGATTTGGATCATCTTCGGTAGACAAAAAAGATATTGCAACCAAATTAAAAGATGATGTTGAAAAAACATTAAGAAAAGAGTTTCCTTATCAGGTTCATCGAGGTAATAAATCTATAAAAGTAGATGGTAATACATACCGAAAACAAGCAGATACAGTACCTTGCCTTTCAATGCATTATTACTATAAAAGTCACCTTAACAACTTTACTACTCATTATGATGGCGTAATTATTTATGCAGACGATGGTTCAGTTATAAGGAATTTCCCCAAACAGCATATCGTTAATGGGAAATCAAAGAATAATAGAACAAATTATTACTATAAGAAGATGGTTAGGATTATGAAGAAAATGCGGTATCTCATGAGCGATTGTGGATATAGCTGTGCAGATAATGTGTCTTCTTTCGGAATAGAATCTTTAACTTGGAATATCCCGGATTCTTATTTTACCAAGTATTCTAGTTACGGATTTGCCTTTGAAGAAATCGTACACTATGCATATATGCACAAGGCGGATTTACCTAATTATTATGAGGCGAATGGAATAAAAAAACTATGCCCAACTCAACAGGATGTTAGCAAATATTCAGCGTTTATTGACAGGCTATATTCGTTTTTTGAATATGATTATAGTACCTAAGGAGAGATAATGATGAATCAAAAAACAAAGCTAATAAGTATTTGTGCTTGGGGTTCTATTGTCTTATTTGTACTTCGTTGCGTTATTTCTTGGAAGGATATTATTGAAGGTGTATCCGCATATGACCTATTTGGATATGCTAGCGAAGCGATTAGCATATCAATACTATTTACAGGATTATATGAAAAGTTTCTTTGGAGGATTAATCCGTTTGAAAAAACACCAAAATTAGCCAAACGATATAATGGTACATTGAAATCGGATTATGATAAAAGCGAAAGACGAGCAACTCTTGAAATAAGGCAAACATTAACTTTAATACATATTACTCTCATAACCGATGAAAGCAAAAGTCGTTCTCTTTCAGCTTCCATTGATGAAATATTGGGTGAGGTGCAATTAACATATTGCTACCTTAACACCCCAAAATCAGAATATAGAGAACGAAGTGAAATTCATTACGGTACGGCAACTCTTTCAATAACAGGTTCTAAGACTTTGGAAGGGCAATACTACACGGATCGCAAGACGCGTGGGGATATGACTTTCATTTCAGAACTGTGATATTGCATTCACCAAAAAGTTGCAGATACTTGAAGGAATACTCACATGGTCGTGGCAACGATATGGCAACAAAAAATCGGATAGCGTATGCTTTACCGATAATACAAATAATGTAGATACACTTTGTTAAATCCTATAAACAAATGCGTTTAAGATTGATTTACAGGGAGCGAGTGGGAATGAAATGAATACTGCCCGAAAGCGTTGAAAAAACATGGCTTTCGGGCGTTTTTTGTCAGCGCACCATATTTGTACTGCTCTGGCTATCCTACCACGGTTCCCTCGGTCGGTAAAAGAACTTGCTGAAAAAGAGCGGGTAACCGAAATCTCCGAAGCAGAAAATCAAATCGCGTTGTGTAATTGCTTAAACAATATTCGCAATAGAGCAACTTAGATTGTCATTACAGACTTTATGTGCGCATAACACCGAACGACGGCAAGGCTAAGAACTTGCCGTCGTTTTTTGATACACTTATATATTACTCTTTACAAGCAGTGTGAGTTGTTCTTTAATAATCTCTCCGATTTCATCGGGCGTTTCCTTTTTGCCGTCTTTGAGCCAAGCTGTTAATATGCTTATGGTAAAGCCTGTGCGGATTGCCATAAAATAATCGCTGTGCACGATGGGAATGCCTAACGGCTCTCCATACCTCTTTTGTAAATCATCCGCATTTTTGGCGTGGCAGGCATAGATGATGTCGTGACGGTTGATTTTAATAAGCAGCTCCAAAATATCACTATGCTCCATCCAATAGGAGAAGTAATGCTTTGCAAGGTCAAGTTCATTCATAAATACATCCGGTGTGCAGTCATTAAACGCTTCTTGAAAACAAGTATCGCACTTCCAATATAGAATGTCGGAAAGATTATCAAAGGACCTGTAAAATGTTGTGCGGGCAACACCCGAAGTTTTTTGTAAATCGGTCACGGTAATGTCCGAAAAAGATTTTTTTCGCATACATTCAATCAACCCGTTATAAATCAGCTCCGCAGACTGTACAGCGCGTTTATCCTTTGAGATATGGTACATCATTCTCTCCGTTCCGCTACAAGTTTTAACACTCTTGTAGCACTCATTTCGATACTATTGTATCACAAGAAATTCTACGCTACAATAGTATCGAAAATTTTTTCGGAGGTTTTTATATGAAAAGAACGACCACACTTTATGATAAAAACGGAAACGAAATGAAAATTCCTATCCGTAAGGCCTTGCCCATTACCGCTTTGAGCGCAAGATATACGGGCTTTAATCCCGAAACACTACTACTCAAAAAGGGTAGCATCAGACTAAAAGGATATATGCCCCTACCTTGCGATATTATTTTGGAGCGTGATGTACCCATTACGTTGCGTGACGGCGTAACAATTTACACCGATATTTTTCGCCCTGCCGATGCTGAAAAGCATCCTGCTATTTTGGCACTTTCTCCATACGGAAAAGAGATTGGCAGTCAATGGCTTGACGATACGCCTAACCACGCGGGTATACCGATTGAAGCAACCTCAGGATTGCAAAAATTTGAAGGTCCGGACCCTGCTTATTGGTGCAATCACGGCTATGCAGTCATAAACCCCGATGTGCGTGGTGCATATCATTCCGAGGGTGTTATTCTTTTCTTCGGCAGTGACTATGGCAGGGATGGCGCAGACATTTGTGAATGGTGTGCAGAACAGTTATGGTGCAATGGCAAGATTGGTATGAGCGGCAATTCGTGGCTCGCCATATCACAATGGTTTGTAGCGGCACAGAAGCCGAAACACCTTGCGGCGATTGCTCCGTGGGAGGGCTTGAATGACTGTTACCGTGAAATTGCCACCCGTGGCGGCGTGATGATGCCCGAATTCATCAAAATGCTTTCTGACTCCTTTGCTTCTACTGAAAATGGTGGTATTGAGGATTGCATCACAGTAATGAATGAGCAGCCAACTTGGAACACATATTGGGAGGATAAAGCCGCCGACCTTGAAGCAATTACGGTTCCGGCATACATTGTGGCGAGCTATACAAACCCCATTCATGCCTACGGCAGTATTGAAGGCTACCGCCGCATTTCTTCCGAGAATAAATGGCTTCGCATCCACAATACAGGCGAATGGGATGATTATTATAACGCCGAGCATACCGAGGATTTACGCAAATTCTTTGACCGTTACCTCATGGACAAAGATAACGGTTGGGAGGAAACACCAAAGGTGCGTTTAAGTGTTCTTAACCCCGGCGGTAAGGATATTATCGACCGAGTAGAGAGCGATTTTCCCATTCCTCGCACACAGTACAGAAAACTCTATCTTAACGCAGAAAGCGGCAGTATGAGTGAAGAACCCGTAACTCGTGAGAGCAATATTACCTACAATTCCGACAAAAAAGGGAAAGCGGTTTTCCAAATGAGAATGGGAGAAGATACTGAGATAACGGGTTATATCAAGCTCCGTCTTTGGGTGTCAGCTCTTGACCACGATGATATGGATTTGTTGGTGAAGATGGAGAAACGCCGCCCGAACGGATTTAAATATAAATCCATACTCGGTCCCGGTATGGATATGGCGGCAAAGGGATATATCCGTGTTTCCATGCGTGAACTTGACGAAGAACGCAGTACCGCAGAAAATCCCCGTCAAAGCATGCTCCGAGAGCAGAAGTTGAAACACGGAGAAATTGTACCTGTTGATATTCTTGTGTGGCCGATGGGGTTACTATTCAAAAAAGAGGATATGCTTCGTGTTACCGTTTCGGCACACAAGACAATGAAAATGTGGACAGGACCGTTTAAACTGAAAATGGCAAAAATTGCGCTTCCAAAACAGGGCTACACCTATATGTCCGATGATAACCCCGAAATGTATACTATCGGCGGTGCTGAAATGTTTGCAGGAAGTGACGGAAACGGGACACAACTGCCCAAAGACCACAACAAAGGCCGACACGCAATTTATTGCGGTGGCAAGTACGACAGTTTTTTGTATGTCCCTATTGTACCGCAAAAGGAGGATTAACCTATGGAAACAATTATAAACGCTTGGCTTGCCATTTGGCTTTATGTAATGATGGGCATCGGCATTTATCTGTCTTGGCTTGTCTATAAAAATCGCAAAACTTGGGATTATATCAATATCATCTGCACATTAGCGATTGTTGTTTTGGTGCTTCATGTCATCGAAGAATGGGTATTACCCGGCGGTCTGCATTATTCCTATAATATCGACCACAACTCAACGATATTAAGCCGCTATCCGATGAACAGGCTAACCGATATGATAACCAACTTCGGCGGCGTTCTGCTCGGGTGTATTGTCCTCAAATTTTGGGGGTTCCGCAAACCTGCGGGAATTGCTGTTATGCTGTTCTCGGTGTTTGAGGTTGTTATTCACATTGTTATCGGTATTCACTCTATGCATACATTTGGAGCATACGGACAGAATGTACTGTATTCCCCCGGTCTTATAACCTCACTCTTTGGTTTTTTGCCTATCTGTATCGCCCTTGCAGTACATCTATTCAAAAAAGCAAATCGTCCAACACGCACACAATGGATTATGGCGATTGTGGCGATGTTCGGCTTCTGCTTCTTGCTGATTAACTTGCCCGAAATGACTTTGGGTGATGAAAACAGTCCTTATGTATTTACAGACAGGGGTTACTATGAGCAGTTTGCAGAAGAATACGAAGCAGATAATAATCTACTTTATTAAATGATATTCCTTATATTCACTTTTACACACAGCGGTGGAGCGTTCTGCCGCTGTTTTTCTTTTGTGGCATATTGGTTTTATTGGTATAGCAAGGATTTTAATCGGTTTTCCCATTGCTTTTCAACGGCTTACCGTTTGTGCTTTCGATTGGTTTTCAGTTTGCGCGGGCTTTGGTTTTTTCTTTTTGAAAATTTGAGATGGATTTTAGATGGATAGCCCACCTTTTCAAATTGTTCCGATTTTCACAAATTTTTCCGAAAATCCGAAAAAAAGCATTGACAAGTGCAGATTTACGCGGTATAATTCTACCAACCTACTCGGTAGGTAGGTTTTGATGAAAGCAAAACGCAAAAAATATACAGTAAGGAGGTGCACGGCGGTGCAACATCATTTTGAAAGCCTGCTTCGGCAGAATTTCCGTTTCGGGCGAATGTGTATGGTGAGAAATACCTGTTTTTACACAACACACAATCATAAACAGAAAACTATACACAATATATATCGAAAGGAAAATGCATTATGTCAGACTATCGTTTTGAAACCTTACAACTCCATGTCGGTCAAGAAGAAGCCGACCCTGTCACCGATTCCCGTGCCGTGCCGATTTACGCAACCACCTCTTATGTTTTCCATAACTGCGCGCACGCGGCAGACCGTTTCGGCCTGCGTGACGCCGGCAACATTTACGGCCGCTTAACCAACTCCACACAAGATGTATTTGAAAAACGCATTGCCGCTTTGGAGGGCGGCGTTGCCGCGTTGGCGCTCGCTTCGGGTGCGGCGGCAATCTCCTACACCATTGAAGCGCTCGCGCAGAACGGCGGGCACATTGTCGCACAGAAAACCATTTACGGCGGCAGTTACAACCTGTTGGCGCACACGCTCCCGAATTTCGGTATCACCGCTTCGTTTGTAGATGCACACGACCTTGCGGCGGTAGAAGCCGCCATTCAAGACAACACCCGCGCGATTTACATTGAAACGCTCGGCAATCCGAACAGCGACATTCCCGATATTGACGCGCTTGCCGCCTTGGCACACAAGCACGGCTTACCGCTTGTGGTCGACAACACCTTCGGCACGCCGTATCTCATTCGGCCGATTGAACACGGCGCGGACATCGTGGTACACTCTGCCACCAAATTCATCGGTGGGCACGGCACCACGCTCGGCGGCGTGATTGTGGACTCGGGCAAGTTTGATTGGGCGGCGTCGGGGAATTACCCGGCAATCGCCGCACCCAACCCCGCATACCACGGCGCGGTATTCACCGAAGCAGCAGGGCCGGCGGCATTTGTCACCTATATTCGCGCGGTACTGTTGCGCGACACGGGCGCGACGATTTCGCCTTTCGCGGCATTCTTACTGTTGCAAGGCACAGAGACACTTTCGCTTCGTTTGGAGCGCCATGCGGAGAACACAAAAAAGGTTGTCGAATATTTGACGAATCATCCGTTGGTTGCACGCGTCAACCACCCCTCTCTCCCCGACCACCCCGACCACGCGCTGTACGAAAAATATTTCCCGAACGGCGGCGCGTCGATTTTTACCTTTGAAATCAAGGGCGGTGTGAAAGAGGCGCACACCTTTATTGACAATTTACAGATTTTCTCGTTGCTTGCGAATGTTGCCGATGTGAAGAGCTTGGTCATTCACCCCGCAACTACCACGCACAGTCAGTTGAACGACGAGGAGCTCGCCGACCAAGGGATTTATCAAAACACCATTCGCCTATCTATCGGCACAGAGCATATCGACGACATTCTTGCAGATTTACAGCGCGGGTTTGACGCTGTTGCGGCTTTATAAGGAGGTACTGTTATGGCTACTATCTATGCATCCGCCGACGCACTCATCGGCAAAACACCCCTTTTGGAGCTGACACATTCCGAGGCAGAACTCGGCTTAAAAGCAAAAGTCCTCGGCAAACTGGAATATTTTAACCCCTCGGGGTCTGTGAAAGACCGCGTTGCCAAGGCAATGCTCGACGACGCCGAGGCAAGAGGCATTCTCACCCCCGACAGTGTGATTATTGAACCGACCTCGGGCAACACCGGCATCGGCCTTACGGCGGTTGCCGCCGCACGCGGGTACAAAATTATTATTGTGATGCCCGAAACGATGTCCGTTGAGCGCCGCAATATTATGCGCGCATACGGCGCGGATTTGGTGCTTACCGAGGGCGCAAAGGGAATGAAAGGTGCGATTGCCAAAGCGAAGGAATTGGCAGAGGAAATCCCGAACAGTTTCATTCCCGGGCAGTTTGACAACCCTGCCAATCCCGCGGCGCACTATACAGCCACAGGGCCTGAAATCTATGCAGATACCGACGGCAAGGTGGATATTTTCGTCGCAGGCGTCGGCACGGGCGGCACTGTCACGGGCGTCGGCAAATACTTAAAAGAGAAAAACCCGAATGTAAAAATCGTTGCCGTAGAGCCCGCCTCCTCCCCTGTTTTGTCGCAGGGCACGGCAGGCGCGCACAAAATCCAAGGCATCGGCGCGGGCTTTGTGCCGGCGGTATTGGATACGACCATCTATGACGAGGTGTTCCCCGTCACCAACGAAGCGGCATTTGAAACCGCAAAGGCAATCGGCAAGCGCGAGGGCGTTTTGGTTGGTATTTCCTCGGGTGCGGCGGCCGCGGCGGCGTTTGAAATTGCAAAACGCCCCGAAAATGCAGGCAAAACGATTGTCGTTTTGTTGCCCGACGGCGGCGACCGCTACTTCTCTACGCCGTTGTTCCAATTTGACGAATAACAGACCCTTAGGTGGTGTGATATGATGATTTCCACACGCGGCAGATATGCATTGCGCGTGCTGCTGGATTTGGCAGAGCACAAGGCGGACGGCTATGTGCCGATGAAAGATGTTGCCGCGCGGCAATCGCTTTCGTTAAAATATTTAGAGCAAATTATGCCACTGCTTTCCAAAGGGGACTTTGTAGAGGGCCTGCACGGCAAGGGTGGCGGCTATCGCTTAAAACGGGATGCGGAAAGTATTCGCGTCGGCGAAGTCCTGCGGCTGACGGAGGGCGATTTAGCCCCCGTTGCCTGCCTAAAATGCGATGCGAAAGCATGCGAACGGGCGTCTTACTGCAAAACCTTACCGATGTGGAAAGAATTTGACGCACTCGTCAACAACTATTTTGACGGTATCACGCTTGCGAACTTGTTATAAAAAAATTCGACATAATCCAACAAAATTGCTTGTAATTGCGGTTTTGTTGGATTATAATTTTGGTTGCAATTTTATATTCAGGAGAGAAAAGTATGATTAAAATCGGTATTGCCGGCTACGGCAACTTGGGGCGCGGTGTAGAAAGCGCCCTCAACAGCGCAGAGGATATGGAACTTGTCGGCATTTTCACACGCCGCGCACCCGAAAGCGTAAAAACTGCGACAGGCGCACCCGTTTACCGTTGGGACGATGCGAAAACCATGCAAAATGACATTGATGTGATGATTTTGTGCGGCGGCAGTGCCAACGACCTGCCCACGCAGACCGCGGAAATGGCGGCATATTTTAATGTGGTGGACAGTTTCGACACCCACGCCAAAATCCCTGAACACTTCGCGCAAGTGGACGAAGTCAGCCGCAACGCAAACAAAATCAGTGTGATTTCGGTCGGTTGGGACCCCGGTTTGTTCTCTTTGAACCGTTTATACGGGCAAGCCATTTTGCCGAACGGCAAGGACTACACCTTTTGGGGCAAAGGCGTCAGTCAAGGCCATTCCGATGCCATTCGCCGCATTCCCGGCGTAAAAGACGGCAAGCAATACACCATTCCCGTGGAAAGTGCGCTGGAAAGCGTGCGAAATGGTGAAAACCCAGACCTAACCACACGCGAAAAGCACACAAGAGAATGCTTTGTGGTGGCAGAGGACGGCGCGGATTGTAAGGCGATTGAAACCGCGATTAAAACCATGCCCAATTACTTTGCCGATTATGACACCACCGTGCATTTCATCAGCCAAGAAGAATTGGACCGCGACCACGCAGGCATTCCGCACGGCGGCGTGGTATTTCGCACAGGCGTAACAGGCTTGCAAAACGAGCAGAAACACATCATAGAATATAAATTGCAGTTGGACTCCAACCCCGGCTTCACTTCAAGCGTACTGGTTGCTTTTGCGCGTGCGGCACACCGTATGCAGAAAGACGGGCTTTGCGGTTGCAAAACGATTTTTGACATTGCACCGTCGTATTTGCACCCCGCCACGCCCGCAGAACAGCGGAAAACACTGCTGTAAAAACAGAAATACAGCGTTTCAGGCGATTTTGAATTGGGTCTATTCAAAATCGCCTTTTTCTATTGCTTTTCTGACAGGTCTATGGTACAATCACGGTAACAAGGGTTTTAAAAGGAAAGGGGTAAAAATTATGAAAAACAAAACGCTGAAATCCGTCTGTGCACTCTTGCTTGCGGCAATGCTCGTCTGCACAGGGCTCTTTTTACAAGCATTTGCCCAAACGATAGAGGAACTGTATACATACACGAAATTCGGCGACGGCATTATGATTACAAAATACAACGGAAACGAAACCGAATTGGTTTTGCCGCGTGAAATCGACGGCTTTCCTGTGATGTATTTGGATGCAGACTGGTTGCCCGAAGCAGTTGCGGAAAATGTGACCGCGATTACACTTCCCAATACGCTTTATATGGTGTTTGACAGCGCATTCTCGGTTATGCCGAAACTGCAAGCGATGTATGTAGAGGAAGGCAACCCGTATTTTTATGCGGAAAACGGCATTTTGTTTGAGACGCGTAACGGAGTAACCACATTGCTTGTGTACCCGGCAACAAAAGGCGACGCGCACTACACCATTCCGGACGGGGTGCAAATCGTCGGCGGGTTTTGGAGTAACCCGCACCTGCAAACCGTGACCGTCCCCGAAGGGGTACAGACTCTGCTCGTAGATGCATTTTACAACTGCACGGCGCTGACGCAGATAAAACTCCCGCGTTCCTTAAAATATATTCAGTCCTATGCCTTTGACGGTTGCACAGCGTTGACAACCGTTTGGTTTTCCAACAGTCTGCCGAACAGCGGCGGGGTGCGTATCAGCCCCTATGCATTTGACAACTGCACGGCACTCAAAGAGGTGTTTCTGCCGGACGACGCTTACACCTTCGGGCAAAATGTTTTCCCGAACAATGAAAATCTTGTTCTGTACGGGAACGGGCAAAGCGGTGCCGCCGAGACGGTAAAGGGCTATGCCGGTGCAAACGGACATACCTTCCAAGACATCCATATCCAACTGCGCATTGCGTACGAAACCCGAAACGGGCGCCTGACTTGCGCGTATGACAAAGCCCCGCTTTATCTATTCGCGGAGAAAATTTGCAATCAGTATACGGATTGCGACCAAGTCACCGTGACCGCATTCGATGTGGACGGGCTGGAACTGACCGACTTACAAGCGCCGATTGCAGACGGCGTAACCTTCCTTGTCGATATTCCGGCGTTGGGGTATGCTTTATACTATGTCTACAACGAAACGGCTGTGGGCGATGTCAACCGCGACGGCAACCTCAATGCGGTGGACGCGCGCTATGTGTTGCAGGCGGCTTCGGGCGCACGGGAACTGACAGACGCAGACAAACGCATTGCGGACTTAAACGGTGACGGTAAGGTGAATGCCGTGGACGCGCGTTGGATTTTACAGATTGCGTCCGGCAGTCGCACCATCTGACAGCACGCAAAAATAAACAAACAACGCCCCTGTATGCACATACAGGGGCGTTTATTCTATGCTCGTTTTAATGTTCGTCAAAAAGCACCGCTTCGGCGCATTTCATCCCATCCACGGCGGCGGAAATAATGCCGCCCGCATACCCTGCGCCCTCGCCGCAGGGAAACACGCCGTTTACCTTGGTTTGGAAAAACTCGTCACGGACAATACGCACGGGCGAAGAGGACCGCGTTTCAGGTCCTGTCAACACCGCTTCGGGAAGTGCAAAGCCCGCAAGCATCGTGTCCATTTTCACGAGCGCTTCCGCCATGGTATCCGCCACACGCGTAGGTAAAATCTCACGCAGATTACAAAGCGAAACGCCCGTAGGGCAGGTCGGACGCACCGCACCGAGCGCGTGCGAGGCTTGTCCTTTTAAGAAATCCCCCACCAAGGTCGCGGGGGCGGTATAGTCCCCGCCACCCAAGGCAAACGCCTTTTTCTCAATTTCCAGCTGATACGCTAATCCCGCTAACGGGTGGTCGCTCGGGAACTGCTCGGGCTCGACGCCGACAAGCAACGCCGAATTGGCATTTTCGCCGTCACGGGCAAACTCACTCATCCCGTTGGTGACAACCGTGCCTTCCTCGCTCGGGCAACACACGACCGTACCGCCCGGGCACATACAGAAGGTATACGCCCCGCGCCCGCCCGGCGGGTGACAGGCAAGTTTATAATCCGCCGCCTTTAATTTCGGGTGATTCCAAAGCGCGCCGTACTGCGAACGGTTAATCATTTCCTGTTTGTGTTCAATCCGCGCGCCGACCGAAAATGCCTTCTGCGTAATCGTAAACCCTTTGCGGTACAGCATTTCGACCGTGTCGCGCGCGGAGTGCCCGATTGCAAGAATGACCGCGTCGGTTTCAAAATCGGTTTCTTTTCCTGATTTGTCGGTGTAGGTAATACCCTGCAACGCGCCGTTGTAGACAAGCAAATCCGTCAGTTTCGTTTCAAAGCGGATTTCGCCGCCGAGGCGCAGAATTTCCTCGCGAATACTGCGAACCACGCCGCACAGCTTGTCCGTGCCGATATGGGGTTTGGCGCTGTATAAAATCTCCTCAGGCGCGCCGTGCAACACGAATTGGCGCAAGACCTCGCGCTGGCGAAAATCCTTGGTGCCCGTGTTTAGTTTTCCGTCGGAAAAGGTGCCCGCGCCCCCTTCGCCGAACTGCACATTGGAGTCGGGATTGAGTTTGCGGGTTTGCCAAAAGGCTTTAACGCTTTTTTGCCGCTGTTCCACACATTCCCCACGTTCGAGCACCAACGGGCAAAGCCCCGCGCGTGCAAGCAAGAGAGACGCGAACATTCCCGCCGGACCGAAGCCCACCACTACGGGGCGCAAATCGGTTTTGCGGCGATTTTCGGGCAAAGCATATGCGTACTGCTGAGCCTTTGCAATTTTGGGGTTGTGTACCTTGCGAAGCACCTTGTCCTCGTCGCCGTTTATCTCTACATCGACCGCATAAATAAATTTTATCTCATTCTTTTTTCGGCAATCCAAGGATTTCCGAAAAATCGAAAGGCTTTTGATTTCCGCCGCGGGAATTTTCAGCGCTTTTGCCGCCAAGGACGGCAATTTTTCTTCGTCTTCCTCCAACGGGAGTTTAATTTCCTGTATGCGTATCACTTGAAAACTCCTTTACCACAGCCTCGCCTGCCGCACGGCCTGAGCTCCACGCCCATTGTAAATTGTAGCCGCCGCAACCGCCGTCCACATTGAGTGCCTCGCCGCAAGCGTACAGCCGCGGTATGCGTTTAGACTGCATCGTCTCGCAGTCAAATTCGCGACAATCTGCGCCGCCTGCCGTCACCTGTGCAAAATCAAACCCGCGCACGCCTGTAACTTTGACGGTAAACGCGGTAATTTCTTCCGCAAAATACGCAAGGCGGGAATTGGTAAGCGATGCGCAAGGCTCGTCCTTCCGTATACCGCACCGCCAAAGCAACGCATTGCCAAGCGCCTGCGGCAGAAGACCTTGGGCGAGCGTTTCTGCCGATTTTTGCGGATTTTTTGCCGCCGTTTCTTGTAAAAATGCGGTTATATCGGGCGTTTTTATGCCCGACAAGCAGTTTAACTGTACAGAAAATTCTGCGTTTGGCGCGGTGGAAACGAGCCTTGACAGTTGCATAATCGGAATGCCCGACAGCCCGTATTCGGTAAACTGCACCTCGCCCGTGATTTCGTATATCGGTTTTCGGTCTTGCAACAAAGTTACATCGCACACTTGACGAACGCCTTTTAAAGATTTCGGGAAATCAGCGCATTCGAGCGCGGTGAGAGCGGGCGCGGGCGGAATAATTTTATGCCCCAACGCACCAAGCAATTTGTATGCGCCGCCGTCCGTGCCGTGCTTCGGTGCGGCAGAGCCGCCCGCGCAAAGCAGTACAATATCGCAAGCGATTTTGCCGTTCAGCAAAAAGCCGCCATTTTGCGGTTGTATAGCCGTAATTTCGCAATCGTTTACCACTTGCACGCCGCGTCTTTGCGCTTCGGCACAAAGGATTTCGCGCACAGACGACGCCTGCCCCGAAACGGGGTACACGCGCCCCATGGCTTCGGTTTTGCAAAGTAGCCCCATGTCGCGGAAAAACGCGATATTTTCCTGCGGGGAAAAGCGCGTGAGTGCCGCGGCAGCAAAATCACGGTCACCGAAATAGTCCGTAGGCGACAACTCGGCATTGGTGAGATTGCACCGTCCGTTGCCCGTCGCCAACAGTTTTTTCAAGGGCTTTTGCAGTTTTTCGTATATTGTAACTGTAAAGTCTTTTGCCTTTTCAGAGATTGTAATTGCCGCGGCAAAGCCCGAAGCGCCGCCGCCGATGACTGCCACCCGTTTCATACCGTCTCCCCCGCCTGCAAGGTTTGTTTTTCTAAATAGGCATACATTTTTTCTACGGTTTCGGCACTTAAAATATGCTCCATGCGGCAGGCGTCCGACTCGGCATTTTCTTCGGACACGCCCAAAGTATGCACCAAAAACCGCTTAATCATATTGTGCCGCCGCAGGACATTTGCGGCGCACGATTCCCCTGTCGGGGTAAGCAAAATCCCGCCGTATGCCTCATGCTCCAAAAGCCCTTTGTCTTTGAGCACGCTGACCGCGTGCGTCACGCTGGGCTTCGACACCGCCAAAAAAGACGCCAAATCCGTCACGCGCACAGGGGTACTCCCCGATTGTTGGGATAGGATAAATATTGCTTCCAAATAATCCTCAGCCGAAGCTGTCATGTTTCGGTTCTGTTCCATCCGCTTTCGTTTCCTTTACCGCGCATTGCGCACAATTTCGGTTTTGACAGCCATCACAGCCCGCACAGCCGTCACAGCCACAGCAACCGCCGTCTTTTTTTGTGAAGTTTCTGACCTTTACAACAATCAACAATACGACTGCCGCCACAGCCAGCGTTAAAATGATAATATCCGCCAAAGACATATACTATACTCCTTATAAAATCACCTTGCAGATATTATATACTATGAACGTCACCACCCACGCGACAACCGCCTGAAAGCCGAGCGCGATTGCCGTCCATTTACGGGAGTTCATTTCGCGGCGCAGGGTTGCCACCGCCGCCATACACGGAATAAACAATAGGCAGAATACCATAAACGAATACGCGGCGGCAGGTGTGTATGCCGCGGCAATCACCTCGGAAATCGCGCCGCTGTCGCCCGCACCGTGCAAAATGCCCATTGTGCTGACAATGGATTCGCGGGCAATCAGCCCCGACAGCATAGAAACCGACGATTTCCAATCCCCGAAGCCGAGCGGTGCAAAAATCGGCGCGATAAACGCCCCAATCGTACCGAGAATACTCTCCTCGGAGTTTTCGACATGCTGTAAGCTGAAACTGAAATATTGGCAGAACCAAATCACCACACTGGCGCCCAACAGCACCGTGCCCGCTTTGGTCATAAAGTCCTTGATTTTGTCATACAAATGAAGTCCCAGCGTTTTTGCCGTGGGTAGGCGATACGGCGGCAGTTCCATCACAAACGGCGCGTGGCCGCCCTTCAACACAGTTTTTTGCAAGATAAACGCCGACAAAATCGCAATCGCCATACCGAGCAGATAGAGACTGCCGACGACAAGCCCGCGATGCGACGGAAAAAATGCCAAAATGAACATCGAGTACACGGGCATTTTTGCACTGCACGACATAAACGGAATGAGCATCATCGTAATGCGGCGGTCTTTTTCGTTTTCCAAGGTGCGCGTTGCCATAATGGCGGGCACGGAACAGCCGAAGCCCATAATCATCGGCACAAAGGATTTCCCCGAAAGCCCGATGGAATGGAGTGCGCGGTCCATAATAAACGCCGCGCGCGACATATAGCCGCTGTCCTCCAAAATGGAAAGGAAGAAGAACAACAGCAAAATCTGCGGGAAGAACGAGAGCACCGCGCCCACGCCGCCGATAATGCCGTCACACACAAGCCCGACCGCCCAATCGGACGCACCGACGCCGATTAACATTTCGCGTACCCACGAAGCAAAGGTTTCGTTAATCAGCCCGTCCACAAGGTCGGTAAGGTTTGCGCCAAGCGCCCCGAAGGTAATATAGAAAATCAACAGCATCAGCCCGAAAAACAGCGGAATAGCCAAATACTTGTTGGTCACGACGCGGTCGATTTTGTCGGACAGCGTCAAATGCCCCGCCTCGTGTGCACGCTTCACGCATTTTTCGGTCACCGAGCAAATAAATTTATATTTTTGGTCGGCAATGACCATTTCGCGATCAATATTTTTGGTTTCCAACTCCGACACAATCGACTCAATACAGGATAGCTTCGTGTCGTTTAAGTTCAAGGTCTGCAAGGTCGGCTCGTCGCCCTCAATCAACTTGACCGCCGACCAACGAAGCGGCAAATCCTTTTGTTCGCAGTCCTCCGCAATCAATTCCTCAATCCGCAAAACGGCTTTGCGCACAAGCCCCGTATAAATATCGGGCGGGGCGCACATATTGCAATGCTTATCCATATGCTTGCCCGCCGTGTCACAGCCATGCGTCGCCTCGTGATTGGCGGCGTGCAGGAGTTTGTGGATACCCGTTCCCTTTGCGGCGGAAATCGGCACAATTTTGATACCGAGCAACGCCGAGAGCATTTCGACATCAATGCTGTCGCCGTTTTTTTCGACCATATCAATCATATTTAAGGCGATAACCATCGGTTTGCCAAGCTCCGCAAGCTGCATACTCAAATACAGATTGCGCTCCAAATTGGTCGCGTCCACGATATTGACAATCAAGTCGGGTTTTTCGTCAATGATATAGTTTCGTGTGACGATTTCTTCCATGGAATAGGGCGACAGCGAATAAATCCCCGGCAAATCGACAATCGACGCGTCCATATTGTCGTGGGTGATTTTGCCCTCCTTTTTCTCCACGGTCACGCCCGGCCAGTTGCCGACATATTGGTTGGACCCCGTCACCGCATTAAACAGCGTGGTTTTGCCGCAGTTTGGGTTGCCTGCCAGCGCATAACGGTACCCCATACGCTCAGTCCTCCGTTTCCACCATAATTTCCTGTGCCTCGGTTTTGCGAAGGCTCAATTCATACCCGCGCACATTGATTTCCAGCGGGTCGCCCATCGGCGCCGCCTTGCGCATAATCACCACAGCACCGGGGGTTATGCCCATATCAATAATATGGCGGCGCACCGCCCCCGTACTGCTTAGCGAAACCACTTTACTTTTTTGCCCGATTTTCAGTTTTGTCAGCGGAATAATCATATTGTACCCTCTTAAAATGTTTAATTTTGCTAACATTGTTTCACGCAACTAACTTTTACGCTTCTATTGTACTGCGTGTACCGCCTTCTGTCAATTCCGAACACATAAAAAAGCGCACAAAATTGCGGGAACACGGAAGATTGTCCTTTGTAGATATAGACAGAAACGAAAAAACACCCACAGCAAAACCGCTGCGGGTGTCCCTTAAAAAACTTATTTCGACTGCAAGGGATTGCAGTTGTCCACCGTGCGGCGCACCTTGCGTTTCCCCTTTTCATCTAACAGACGGTAGCCCGCCAAAAGCTCGCGCTCGTCACGCGTCAGCTCGGAAACCAACGACTCCGCACGCGCGGTTTGATACACGGTTTTATTGTCACAAAGTTTTTCGGGATGCTGTGTATCAATATTTAAAATATAGTCGATACTGACAGAAAAAATCTTGGCAAAGGCATCCAAAAGCATAATATCGGGTGTGTTTTTGCAAAGCTCATACGCCGTATAGGTTGTACGGTCGATTTGCAAAATATCTGCAATTTGCTGTTGTGTGTAATTATTGGTTTTGCGAAGCAAACGCATTTGCTTGGCAAGCTCAGGATTTTTCATCATCAAAATCACCCTCTGAAAAACAAAGATTCGGCCGTTTGCACCGCCAGACCGAGCCAAAGGCCACGCCTTTGGAACGCCCCGAACATTTACAAAAACATTTTAACAGATTCCCCCACCGATGTAAAGGAAAATCTTTTTTCGCAACAGGAAAAAACTGTTTTCCCGTAAAACACAGGAAAACAGCTTTCCGAATTATTCTGCGAGCAATTCGTCTATGGTCAGACCGAACACATCGGCTATCGCAACCAATTCATAATCGGTTACGGTTCGGACCTGCCCTTCGAGTTTAGACAGCGCTGACGCGTTAATCGAAACCCCGCGCACCTGCAACTGTGCAAGCAGTTCTTTCTGCCGCATACCGTTTTTCTGCCGTAAGCGCTCCACTTTGGCGCCGACCAGGTTGCGCGTGCCGATTTCCTGCTCACGCTTCCGCATAAAATCCCCTCCGAGGTTTTATAATTGTTCTCTGAATGAGTACAGTTTATTCCCGTTGTGTATCTATAATAGTATCACAACTACGGAACGCTCGCAAGGGGCAAATTGTCAAAAAAGAAAATAAATTCTTGTGTATTTTGTGCAAGCGCGGAAAGACATTCCGGCGTTACTCAACACGGTGATAAAAAGTGTATAAAAAGACCGCTTAACAGCTTCGGCTCAAACCAAGTGGATTTCGGCGGCATCACAAGTCCCGCGTCGGCAATCGCCATCAACTCCGCGGGCGAAGTCGGGAACATTGCAAACGCCGCTTTGCCCTCGCCGCTGTCTACGCGGCGTTCCAACTCCGAAAGGCCGCGAATGCCGCCGACAAAATCAATGCGTTTGTCGGTGCGCGGGTCATCAATGCCGAAAATCGGCGCGATGACGCGTTCCTGCAAAATGGAGACATCCAACCGCCGTACGGGGTCGCTTTCGTCCACGGTTTCCGGCTTTACCGCAAGGCGATACCACGCCCCATTGAGATACAGCCCAAAGGTGTGTTTTTCGGTTGGAGCAAATGACGACTGTGCCGCTTTTTCCACCGTAAAATCCGCCTGTTGCAAGCGCGCAAGCAGGGCTTCTTCGGTCAAGCCGTTTACATCCAACAATAAGCGGTTATAATCCAAAATCCGCAATTCCTCCGCCGGGA
>JBJEPU010000005.1:0-4159 GCA_051881395.1 Candidatus Fimenecus sp. | reverse complement strand
TAATCCTGAAAGATTATTTCACATCGCGTCAGCGATATTTCATTGCTGTCAGTTCTTGTCAGTTCAATTCTTCGTCTGCGTTTTACGCTATTGATTTTTCATCTTGTTTATGTTTACAGTAGATTTTTTCGCTGAATTATGCTACACTGTGTTTAACAGTCTAAAATTATAAAACGGAGGGAAAACGATGTCTATGCGCTCCATATTTACGGACAAGGTCGATAAAATCTGCCCCTTGCCCGAATATCCGCGGCCGCAGTTGGTGCGGGAAAATTGGCTGAATTTGAACGGGGAATTTGACTATGCCGTTTTGCCGCGTGCCGAGAAATGGGTCGAAAAGTATGATGGAAAAATCTTGGTGCCCTTTGCAATAGAAAGTATGCTGTCCGGTGTGGAAAAACCGCTGTTGCCGAGTGACCGTCTGTGGTATCGGAAAGTCTTTACCGTTCCCGAAACCATGCAGGGCAAGCACATTTTGCTGCACTTCGGCGCGGTCGATTGGCAGTGCAAAGTGTATATTAACCATACGCTTGCAGGCACGCACTCAGGCGGCTACTGCGCGTTTTCCGTAGACATTACCGCATATTTGCAGGATGGCGAAAATGAATTGGTCGTGTGCGTATATGACCCGACCGATGCGGGCTGGCAGCAACGCGGCAAGCAGGTTATCGAGACGCACGGCTTTTGGTATACAGCGACCTCAGGTATTTGGCAGACCGTTTGGTTGGAGGCTGTGCCGGAGGTATATGTTACGAAACTTCGTTTTTTGCCGGATATTGACAAAGAGGTTGTCGCTCTATCCACTGAATTGAACATTGAGAGGGAGGTAGTACTTTTCGCTACGGTATCTTTCCAAGGGGAAACTGTATTTTCCGATGCCATCGAAGCAAATGCGGAAATTCCCTTGCTGAATGCAAAGCTTTGGAGTCCCGAGGAGCCGAATTTGTACGATGTCACATTAGAAGTGCGCCAAAACGGCAAAACGGTGGATACCGTGACAAGCTATTTCGGTATGCGTAAATTCAACATTGCCAAAGACGAATTCGGCGTTGTGCGGTTGTTCTTAAACAACAAGCCGTATTTTCAGCGCGGATTGTTGGACCAAGGCTATTGGCCCGACGGCGGTATGACGCCGCCCACGGATGAAGCGATGATTTTCGATATTTCCGAAATGAAGCGGTTGGGCTTTAATATGCTCAGAAAGCACATTAAAATAGAACCTTTGCGCTGGTATTACCATTGCGACCGTTTGGGAATGCTTGTTTGGCAGGATATGATGAGCGGCGGCAAGTACATCGGCGATTTTTATGCAGGATTTTTACCGAATATCGGAATTTTGCATGTGAAAGACGATAAATACAAAGTATTCAGCCGCGGGGAGAAAAAATGGCGTGACGATTATAAGCGCGAGCTTTCCGAAATGGTGGATTTGCTGTATAATACGGTTTCTTTGTATGCGTGGGTGCCGTTTAATGAGGCTTGGGGGCAGTTTGACGCGCTGAAAATCTGCGAATATGTACGCCATATGGACAGTAGCCGTGTAGTGGACCACGCCAGCGGTTGGTATGACCAGGGCGGCGGCGATATTCAAAGTATGCACAAGTATATTTTGCCCATTCGTATGCGAAAACTCGATGACCGTGCGTTTGTCATCACAGAATTCGGCGGCTATTCGCAAAAAGAAGCGGGGCATATGTGGAATCCGAAAAAGGCGTTTGGGTATTTGATGTTTAAGGATAAAGCGTCTCTTTCCGCCGCCTATGAAAAACTGCATAAAAAGCAGGTCATTCCTTTAATTGAAAAAGGCTTGTCCGGCACGATTTATACGCAGGTTTCCGATGTGGAAAATGAGGTCAACGGTATTTATACATATGACCGCGCCGTTTTAAAGACGGATGAAAAAACGGTTATGGCTGTCAATAAACTGATGCGGTACTGAACATGGGGGAATGCTTGTGGATACGCAGAAAGTGAAATTAAACCAAAAACTGAAATTGCTGTTTGTGTTGGATATGTTGGTACGCGAAAGCGACGAAAACAACCCCGTGGATATTGAGCAAATTTTACTCTATTTGAAAAACCACGGAATTGTCTGCGAGCGCAAGTCTGTCTATAACGACATCAGCATTTTAAAAGAATTCGGGTACGATATTTTACATACCAAAACCCCGAAAAACGGTTATTTTTTGGCTTCTCGTGATTTTGAGGAGGCGGAAATCCGTCTGCTGTATGATGCAGTGCAGGCGGCGAATTTTATTTCCCCGAAAAAGAGCGCCCAACTGTGTGAAAAGATTCTGCAACTGTTAAGTGCGAGCCAAGCAAAAGAAATCAAAGGGCAAGTATATGTTGAGAATCGTACAAAATCTACAAATGAAGCGATTTATTATAATGTGGACAAATTAAACCGCGCCATTCTGCGGGGGAGAAAGGTTTCGCTTGTGTACCGCCGTCGGAAGATTACCGACCAAAGTGCCGTGGAGTTTGAAGAAAAAAATCATATTTTAAGCCCATACGGGATGATATGGAAAGATGACCACTATTATTTGGTCGGCAACAATGTGAAGTATGATAACATTATGGTGTTGCGCGTTGACCGTATTCGCGCGCTGGAAATTTTAGAAACCGAGCCTGTTCGCCCGTTTTCTGAGGTTTCTTCGTATAAAACTTACTTTGACACGGCAGACTATGCAAAAACCCATTTTAATATGTTCACGGGCACAACCGAACGGGTGGAACTTATCTGCCACAAGGATTTAATCGAACCGGTGCTGGACCGTTTCGGTGAGGATATACGCATTATGCGCGTCAACGACGAAAAATTCAAATTGACGGCCGATGCCGCCGTCAGTGAGGGCTTGGTTTCGTGGATTATGCAGTTTGGCGGGAAAATGCAGGTTGCAAAGCCACAATCCTTGAAAAAAATGGTGATGCAGCGCGCTTCGGATGTGATGAAGCTGTATGTGATTTAATCGCTTGTGCATTATTCACAAAAATTTTTAGATTTTTTTCAGCACTTATCCGCCCTGCCACTTGCAAAAAAAGGAAGTTTGTTATAAAATAAACAAGGTTAATATTGGTTAATCATACTATCTGAAAGGATGATAAAAATGAGCGCACTCAACAAAATGACCGTTGAAGATTTGGATGTTAAAGGAAAGCGCGTATTGGTACGTTGCGATTTTAATGTCAAAATGGAAAACGGTGTCATCACAAGCGATAAGCGCATTGTTGCCTCGCTTCCCACCATTCAGTATTTAATTAAAAACGGCGCAAAGGTGATTCTTTGCTCCCACCTCGGCCGCCCGAAGGGTGAAGTAAACCCCGAGTTTTCTATGAAACCCGTTGCGGCAAGACTCTCGGAACTCCTCGGTCAGGAAGTGAAAATGGCTGACGATGTCGTTGGCGAAAGCGCGCAGAAACTTGCCGCAGAACTCAAAGACGGCGAAGTGCTGTTGCTCGAAAATGTTCGTTTTGAGCCGGGAGAGACCAAAAACGATGTTGAACTTTCCAAGAAATTTGCCGCGCTTGCAGACCTTTATGTAAACGATGCATTCGGTTCTGCGCACAGAGCGCATTCCTCCACAACCGGCGTAGCGGAATTCCTGCCGGCGGCTTGCGGTTATCTTATTCAGAAAGAAATTCAGTTTATCGGCGGCGCGCTTGAAAATCCGAAAAGACCGCTTGTGGCTATCCTCGGCGGCGCAAAAGTTTCCGATAAAATCGGCGTTATCACCAACTTGATTGACAAGTGCGACACCTTGATTATCGGCGGCGGTATGGCGTATACCTTTATGAAGGCTTTGGGTCACAGCATCGGCGATTCTCTTTTAGAGGCTGATAAAGTCGAGCTTGCTTCCGAAATGATGAAAAAAGCAGAGGAAAAAGGCGTTAAGTTCTTAATCCCCGTTGACAATAAGGTCGGCAGAGAATATAAGGCAGACACAGAAGCAATGGTTGTGAATTCCGACGAAATTCCCGACGGTTGGATGGGTCTTGACATCGGACCGAGAACACAGGAAATATTTGCAGACGCTGTTAAAGATGCAGGCACCGTTATTTGGAACGGACCTATGGGCGTTTCCGAGTGGGAGAACTTTGCTTCCGGTACTGTTGCAGTTGCAACTGCTATTGCAAACAGCGGCGCAATTTCCATCATCGG
>JBJEPU010000004.1:0-4165 GCA_051881395.1 Candidatus Fimenecus sp. | reverse complement strand
TTGGAGCGCAACGAACAAAACGGCTGGATTTGCTTTGTGTGTAAAAAGGCGTAAAAGCATTTTCTGCTTTGTAAAACAACGGGCTGTACCTTTCGGTACAGCCCGTTTTGTGCCGTAATGGATACAGCAAATTTTTATTTTCCGAAAGACCGTTTAAATCCAACGGAAAGGAGAAAAACCCACTCTTTGAAAGCGCGGAGCTTATTCGTCACCGTCGCGTCTGCGGCGCACGGCAAAGCCAACCACTGCCGCACTGACTGCCAGGGTGAATACCGCGCCGATATTTCTAACCGCACCTGCGGTTTTCGGTACAGACGGTGCATCGGTAATGGAAGTACCCGTCCCGTCGCCACCTGCATTTTCGGTGTTTTCCGTGTCTTCTGCATCATTGCCGCCGAATAAGGGTAGATTCTCCACAGCATCCGACACCGTATCCGAAACATCCTGCCGCAAGCCTGCGGAGGGGTCGCCGTTGAGTGTGTCGAGCACCAACCCGTAGGAGTCCACCTTACCCATTTTTGCAATCGAGTTGAGCACCGGTGAGGCAACAAAGCCCACCACGGCAGATTCATTCTTCACGCCTTCCTTTAAAGAAGAGAGGTTCGGCTCGGTGAAAAGAATATCATACAAATAGTAGTACAGCACGGAGAAGGTTTTCACTTTATCCGCTTCAATGCCGACACGATAAATATTGTCCGCACGCACGGAGTCTGCACAGTATGCCGTGCCGCAGTGGGAAAGTGCGTACCAATTCACATCGCGCAGTTGAATAGAAATTGTGTTTCCTTCGCTCAGTTCAATCTGTAACGGCTCTGCGGTCAGCATATTGTTGATACCGTCGCCGCTTAAATCCAAAGAGCTTGTAAGGCCGGAGAGAATCGTGCTCTTATTGAGCGTGTTTTTCACGCTTTCGTCCAAAATGCCGCTGTCAATCGTGTAGCCGACCTGCGGCAGATATTTGACAAGCGTCTCGACGGGCGCGGCCGAGAATTCGTCAAGCAAATCGACAACCGCGTCAATCACAGGGTACAAAAGTGCGCTGTAACTTTTTTCTTTGCTCTGTGCCAATGCCGCTTCGTAATCCGCCGTATACTGTGCGGAGGACGGCATATCCAGCCCAATAGATTCCAGTGCCGGAATCAATTCCTCATATGCGCCGTAGCAATAGTCGCCGTTTTCGGCATTGTAGTTCGGCAGTTTCAGGATTTGGCTAATCATCAACACACCGGTATCCAAAACCTTTGCAAGCGGACGAAGCACACACGCAACAGCATTTTTAAAGCCTTCTTTATCGCCATCTTGGAAGCCCCAGTCCCCGTTCTCCCAAGTCATAGTGTGGTAATCTGCCGTGGTATCGGTCGGGGCGGTGGCAAGCTTCGCTTTGGCCGCGGCAAACTCGGTTTCGCTGTCCGTAATCAGTTTTGCGAGTTTTGAAGGTGTGCCTTCCGCACCGAGAATCGGCCCGACATTCAAGGTCATACCCATTGCATCCACATTGATTTCGGAATTATATAAAGTATCGTACAGGCAAAGCAATTTACCGACGGTTGCGTTGGTAAAGAGCGTTGCGGACAGTCCCTGCTCAGCATCCAAGCCTTCGATTTGCGTACCTAAAAGCTGATACAAAAGCGTATCCAACTCTGCCATCGCCGCATCTACACCCGCTTCGGTTGCATATTTGCTGTCGGGCATTGTTACGCGCGTCAAATCGGCATTATGCGCCGCAATTTCCAAAGCATAATCATATGCGCCCGGAGTCAACGGCTTTACGGGGTCATATTTGGAGAGGACATCTTGATAAATGGCCTGCGCTTCCTCGGAAATTTGCGAACGCACGGACGCGGGGATTTCACCAAATCTTGCTAACGCTTCGGCAACGACGGAATTGTCCACCTTGCTCAAATCAATCGTCGCAAGCCATGCTTCAAATTCCTGCACATACACGATGTTGCGCGCGTCCACACATTTCGCGTACAGTTGGGCGGTGGTCACTTGCGTGGTCGTCCAAGTGCCTTTGCTGTTTTGATTGGCAAAGCTAAAAGACTTAAAGGTCAGCGTGGAAACGACCTTCTGTTCGTATGCACTTAAATCCTCATACGCCGCAATACCCTTTTCCGCCAATTCAATATCGTTGGTTGCAATGAAGTTCATATACCCTTCGCGCAAGAGTTTTACGGTATCGGTAATGCCTTTCAAATCGGAAAGACCGTCTGTCACAGACAAAAATGCATCATATAAAAGGTCGGCTTCCCAGTTGTATTTTGCCGCAGTCCACTCTGCCGCCGCTTGTGCTTCCGAGGGCTTGTCGCCGCCGTCAAATGCCAACCCGTCGGCGGTCATCTGCTTTTTCACAATCATATTGGTCAAGTCGCGCAATTTACCGCCGAACGAGGACAACCCGTATGTTTTCGTACTGGGATTAACACCGTCCATATAGGCACGCGCCAACGGGGAAGCCGCTTTATAGTCGGCGATATAGCGTTCCAAAACTGCAACGCCCGCCGGATATGCCGAAAAATCCAAACTTGTACCAATGAGTACATCCATTTCCGTTGTACCGACCGTGCGTTTACCGACCGAAGTCCAAAGCTCAGCGGCGGCAACCATCGCTTCATCACGCGCCGCATGCGGTCCAATCAGCGAAAACAACTGTTCCTGCCCTTTCACCATCGATTCGTTGCTGGACATCTGTTCTTCTTTCGGTTTGTCGGCATTGTACGCCGTGCGAATGTCGTACGCTTCCTTGTTGACGCCCTTTTGCAGGAATTTTACTGCATTTTGCACATCAATCTGGTCTTTTTCTGCGTCGGACAACGCTTTATACATCGGCAAAATTTCATTGTATAATGCCAACGCCTGCTCATACGCTTCCACACGCGCCTTCTGCGATTCGTATTTCGAGTCGCTTTCGTCCACGGTGATGGTCGGCTTAGCCGCCGCGAGGTTGGTGTTGATTGCCAAAAATTCCTCTAATTTTTCTTCCAGCGCCTCCACCGCCGTCGGCTTGGTGTCCGCTTCTGCCGCAAGTGCGCCGAACGACACGGAAATGCAGGAAAGCACAACCGCCGCAGACAGTAGAAAACTTAAAATTTTTCGCCCTGTTTTCATCTGAAAACTCTCCTTTGTTTAAAATTCAGTCTAAAAATAAAAGTAGACTGTTTTTTGTTCAGTCCCATTATATTCCAATGTTAAAGAATTGACAATATCGGAATATTGACGAAAAAATCTTTGATTTTTTGTTGGTTTTATTAGAAAATATCCATAATTTCTGAACAAAATTCCAACTTTTGTTGTCCACTATAAAACCGACTGTTTTTTGATTATTTCTATATAAATTAAAAATCAGTCGGTTTTTAGTCTATTTTTTTCTTTACAGAAACCCTCTGTTGTGCTAAACTATATAAAAAGGGTGAGATTACATGGACCAAAAAGAAAAATCCGAACAGAGCCGTGCAGAGATTTTAGAGACCGCTGTGCGTGTATTCAATGAAAAACGGTACGAAAAGACCTCTGTCAGCGCTATCTGCCGTGAAGGCTCCATCTCCAAAGGCAGAATGTATTATTACTATGAGAATAAAGAGCAATTGTTTTTAGATGCCGTAAAGCATATATATCATTTACTCGCTGAAAATATGGAACAGTTTCAGCCGAACCAAGCGGCTGACATTGAAAGCAATCTGCTGGCGTTTTTCGACCATTGGCAATCCTTTTGGAAAACAAATATCTCTTTCGGCTATTTTATCGGCAATGCAAAATACAGTGCACCGCCCGAAATCCAACTGCAAGTATTGGAAATTCGGAAAGAAGCGATTGAAGCACAGATAAAACCAATCATTCGGAAAATCTTTGCGCTGTACTTTCCGAACAGCAGTGAACGCCAGCGCATTATGACAGACTTCGCGTGGACTACGCTTGAATACATTTCTGCCGATGTCGGTTTAACCAAATTAAACGCGCGTGTAGAAATCAACTCGGACTTTTATAACACACAACGACTTTTGTATCAGGAAATTTTGAATGCCTTGCTGTACGGGTGTCTGCCGCCGGAACTTCGCCCCGCCGGAAAATAGCGTGCAAAACGGCAATACAGAAATTGGCAAATGTTTATATTTTGTTCATTGACTTTTGCTATGGATATGGGTATAATATCCATATAATCTTATTT
>JBJEPU010000003.1:0-4180 GCA_051881395.1 Candidatus Fimenecus sp. | reverse complement strand
TCCTGCGCCGTTGGCGTTTGCCGACCATCTGTCGCAAAACGCCGATATGTGGCGAATGACGGGCGATTTTTGGGACCGTTGGGACAAACTGTATGCAATGTTTGCACGCTGTGAACAGTGGTATCCGTATGTGAAAGACGGCGCGTTTCCCGACTGCGATATGTTGCCGTTGGGTAGACTTTGTAAAAATGCCCCGTATTGCGGCGCGCAAAACCGTATGACCAACTTTACCAAAGACGAACAGCGCACGATGCTCACGCTTTGGTGCGTATTCCGTTCACCGCTGTTTTTGGGCGGAGAACTGCGCGAAACCGATGCGTTTACGTTTGCTCTGCTTACCAACCGTGAGGTGCTTGCCCTCAATCAATACGGGTACGGCGCGCATCCTTTGGAACTTGCGGACGCAGACTTGCGGTTGTGGGGTACTTTTACGGCGGAAAATGCGCCTGTTTTTGCGGTATTTAATGTCAGTGACCGTGAAAAAACGATGCGGCTTTGCGAAATACTGCCCGAAGAATATGCGGCGTATACAGTCGCGCGCGATTTGTGGGCGCACACGGATTGCGCGTATACCGATGCGCTTCAAATTCTCGTGCCGCCGCACGGTGCGGCACTGTATCTTCTGAAATAAACGAAAGGCGGAAAAGCGATGCTTCGTTTGATTCTCGGCAGAGCCGGAAGCGGAAAAACCGAATATGTGCGGCAAATGCTTTGTGACAAATTGCTGGCAGGCGAGCGGGATTTGCTCTTAATCGTGCCCGAGCAGTTTTCGTTTGAAACCGAACGCGAAATGCTCAAAAAGGTCGGCGCAAGCCGTATGCAAAATTTGGATATATTGACCTTTTCGCGCCTTGCGGAGAATGTTTTGGCAGAAACGGGGCGCGAAAACAAACCGAAAATCACCGACGGTATGCGCGCAGTGATGATGCGTCTTGCCTTGGATTCTTTGGAGGATAAAACCGAGATTTACAAAAAATATAAATCCCGCACACCGCTTTTGCAAAGCCTTGTGACCTTTTCCACGGAATTAAAGCAATGCGCCGTCAGCGCAGACGCGTTGGAAACCGCGGGGAATGCCCTGCCAAACGGCGTGTTAAAACAAAAACTGACGGAATTATCGCAAATTACTGCTTTATATAAAGCGCTGGTGCACGAACGCTTTTCGGACGATACCGATTTGCTGACGGCGTTGGAAGAGACCATTCTCGAAACCGACTGTATGCACGGCAAAACCGTGGTGTTCGATACCTTTGCGGGCTTTACAAAGCAGGAGCGCGCCGTCATTTCGGCGATGTTGCCGCGTTGCCGTGAGGTTTATATTACGCTTTGTACCGAAGGGAAAGAGAGCGCACGGCAAAGCGCCTGTGTGTTTGACAATATCAACGATGAAATGGAAAAACTCAAACGCGTTGCCGCCGAACGGAATGTGCCCGTCGCAAAGCCTGTGGTGCTTGTCGCCGCGCCCGACAGCCGTCCGTTACCGCTTCGGTTTTTGGAGCAGCATTTGTATGCTTGCCGCAAACCGCAATTTGACGGCGAGCAAAACTGCATTTCTCTGTATTCTGCCGCAAATCGCCGCGAGGAGGCGGATTTTGTCGCGCGCTCTATTCGCAAAATGCTGCGCGAGGGAACTTGCCGTGCGCGGGATATTTTGGTGCTCCAACGGCGCAAGGATACCTATGATAACGAACTGCGCGCCGCTTTTCATACCTATGAAATCCCGTATTTTGAGGACAAGCGTCAGCCGGTTGATGCCCAACCGTTGATGCAACTTGTGACAAGCCTTTTGGAGATGGCGTCGGACGGTATCTCCACCGAAACGCTTTTGCGCGCACTCAAAACGGGCTTGTGCGGCCTTCGTGATGACGATGTGTCGGAACTCGAAACCTACGCCACCGTTTGGGGTATTGACCGCGGCGATTGGAAAAAAGATTTTACCGACAATCCGTCGGGGCTCGGTAAAGCGTTACAGGAGCGAGACGAACAACAACTTGCGAAATTAAATGACCTGCGCCGCCGCGCCGTCGCGCCGGTTGTGCAGTTTTGTGCAGATTTCCGTACGGCGAACGGTGCGCAGAAATCCGAAATGCTCTACCGCTTTTTACGCAAAAACGGCGTAGACGAAGCCTTAAAAAATTTGGCGCTGTCGCTGTCGGCGGCAGGGTATGCCGAGGCCGCCGAGGAGCAGGACACCGTTTGGCAAATGCTGATGGAGATTTTCAATGCGCTGTATCTTGCGGTGGGGGAAGCGGATATTTCCGCTTCACGGTATACCGAACTGTTTAAAATTCTTTTGGACAGCACCGATTTGGGGCAACTGCCGCAGGGCTTGGATGTCGTACATATCGCCGCGGCGGACCGTGTGCGGCAGGCTGCTCCGCGCGTGGTGTTCGCCCTCGGCGTCAATGACGGCGTTTTCCCCGAAAATCCGCCGACTGACGGCGTGTTGAATGACGAGGACCGCAAGGTGCTCTCATCTCTCGGCGTGGAACTGACAGAAACCGCCGAGGTAAAAGCGGTGGACGAACGCTTTTTTGTGTATACTGCGTTTACACTACCCACTGAGCAGTTGTTTGTCTCCTGGTCGGTTGCTGACTATAAGGGCGGTTCGCTTTTCGAGTCCGCCGCCGTGCGGGAATTGCGTGCGCTCTTTCCTGTGCTTCCCGAAACCGCTTCCGCAACCGTCCCGCCGGAGGAACGGTTGGAGGGCGCCGCCGCCGCGTTTGAAACCTGCGCCGCGCGCTACGGCGAAAATACGATGCTGTCCGCAACCCTAAAATCCTATTTTGCCGATATGCCCGCATTCAAAGCACGCCTTGCCGCGGTGGACAAAACCGTGCAAAATGCCGAGGTGCAGTTTGACAATTCACAAAATGCCACCGCGCTGTTCGGCGAAACTATGATGGTTTCCGCTTCAAAAGCCGAGGTTTATTACAAATGCCCGTTTTCCTATTTTTGCAAATTCGGGTTGCATTTAAAGCCCTTAAAGAAAGCGGAATTGGATGTCGCGCAAAGCGGCACGGTCATTCACTATTGTTTAGAAGTGATATTACGCGAATATGACCGCGATACGCTTTTGTCATTTACGGATGCAAATTTGCGTTCTTTGATTGGAAAAACGATTGCGCAGTACGCCAAGGATAATATGGGCACAGCCGCCGAAGACAGCCGCTTTGCCTTTTTACTGCGGAATTTGGAAAAATCCGTGTTGGATGTGCTTACCCGTTTGCTTTCGGAATTTCAGGTGAGCGATTTTATCCCGACAGCCTTTGAACTGTCCATTGCGCCGGACGGTGAAATCGCGCCGTACCGTTTGGATTTGCCCGACGGCGGCACTTTGCGCGTCATCGGTTCGGTGGACCGCGTCGATACCATGGTAAAGGACGGCAAAACCTATCTGCGCGTTGTGGATTACAAATCCGGCGGCAAGGAATTCAACCTGTCCGAAGTGTTTTCGGGCTTAAATATGCAAATGCTCATTTACCTGTTTGCGGTTTGCGAAAACGGGAAAGAGAAATTTGTGTCGCCTGTGCCTGCGGGTGTGCTGTATCTGCCCGCTAAAACGGTGGAGGACAAATTGCCGCGCAATGCCGACCCGGCGGATATTTTGTCCGCAAAACTCAAAAACAGCCGTATGCACGGCGTGGTGCTCGACAGTACCGACGCCGTATGCGGTATGGATAAAACCGTCTCGGGGAAATATGTACCCGTCACCATGAAAAAGAACGGTGATTTTGCGGGCAATTTGCTGTCCGCCGACGAATTTTCCGCCTTAAAAGAAAAGGTGGACGACAATCTTAAACAAATGGGTACGCTGTTGCACGAAGGGGTTATCCCTGTATTGCCGGCGTGTACGGGTAAGCAAAATCTTGCCTGCAAATACTGTGATTACGCGGCGGTATGCGGCTATGAAGACGGCGACCGTCAGCGGCAACTTGCGGATTACGGCAGATTTGACAACGCGAAGAAAGTGTTACAGGAAACGCAGAAAGGGGAGACGGCAGAATGAGTCGAAATTGGACGCAGGAACAAAAAAATGCCATCTATGCGCGCGGCGGTTCTGTGCTTGTCTCCGCGGCGGCGGGCTCGGGCAAAACCGCTGTATTGGTTGAGCGCGTCATTCAAATGGTTTGCGACAGCGCCCACCCCGTGGGGTTAGACCGTCTTTTGATTGTCACCT
>JBJEPU010000002.1:0-4205 GCA_051881395.1 Candidatus Fimenecus sp. | reverse complement strand
GGTCACGGTATTCGAATTACGGCGCTTAATGCACCGCTGAACTTTAAGGCAGTAGATGTTGATGAAGAAAATCTGCGTAAATCCAAGCATATGGAAGATGTGGTGCGCACAGATAAAACTTTTGTACACATAAACGGCTTTATGCGTGGCGTGGGGTCGCAAAGTTGCGGACCGGATACCGCCGAACCATATAAAAAGATTATGCATTTGGGCGAAGCTTACACCTATTCGTTCAAATTGGAACGCATATAACAAGGAGGATAAATATGCAACATTGGGTATTGCGATTTGACGGTGCACCGTCACAAATCAGAGAGGAAAACGGCAAAATTGTTCTTGAAAATGAACTTGTGCGCCGTGAAATTGAAACAGAGGGCTGTAAAACAGTATCTCTTAAAAATCTTCAAAAGGATTTGGAATTGGTCAGCGCCGCCCGCTCTGACTTTGCCGTGAAAATCGGCACAAAAACATATGACGGTAAGGATTTTTCTTTCACGGAATACAAATGCGTTCCCTGTCTTGAGCGTGTGCCCTTTAAGGCTTCACCTACAATGACCTATGCAGGCACATATCCGCCCCCCGGCAAGGCTGTGGAGCTGCTTTACAAAGGCAAAGAAATGCCTGTAAAGGTTACCGTGCGCTATGAAATTTATGACGGTATGCCTGTTGTGATGAAAGTGTTGACCGTTGAAAACTGCGGCGATGAAGCATTGATGGTTGACAACATTTTTACAGATGTAATGGAAATTACCGAAAACCGTGACACGCTGTTTGTAGACAGTGATTATAACTCCACAACGCAGTTTTACGGCTTGGAACTTTCCAAATACGCTAAAAACTACGCAAGATACCATTACGATGTTTTGGAGGTTGCTCCCTTACAGCGTATGAATGTAAAACTTAAAAAGAGTGAAACTGTTGACTCCATCGTGGCATATGAACTGCTCTTTAACACCGATTATTACGAAAACAGACTGATTGAGGTTAAAGAGATGTACCGCCGTATAGCGCCCTGGTGCACGGATAACGTACTGTTTTTCCACCTGATTTCCAACAACAGCCGTACTATTCGCAAGGCGGTTGACCAGTGCGCTGAAATCGGGCTTGAAATGATTATTCAGTCCTTCGGCTCAGGCGTGAACATGGAAAGCGACAGCAACCGTTATTTAAACCGCATCAAAAAAGCCTATGATTACGGTCATCAAAAGGGCCTTCGTATGGGTGCATATACCCTCGCCTATGTGAAAAATTACCATCCTGTAAGAGGGCACGAGGCATTGAACCATGACGGCAGTCACATTTGCCGTTGCCTTGCCTGCGACTGGGCAGACCAATATATGAAAAATGTTATCCGCTTTATTGACCGCACAGGTGCTGATGCGGTGGAAATTGACGGACCTTACGGTATGCTTATGTGTTCCGGCGGTAACACGCACCACCATGCAGACTTTACCGACTCCCAGTATAAACAGTGGAAAGCCTCGGTTGTGGATTGGTATCAGGAATTGAAATCCCGCGGCATTTACATAAACGCACCCGACTGGCATTTCTTAAACGGTATCAACCGTTGCGGCGTGGGATATGAGGAAATCGCGTTTTCCGAAAAGCGCGCGGAACAGCTTGTGACCTCGCGTATTTACTATTATAAAGGCACATTTGACAAAAGCCCGTCGCAAGGCTGGGGCTTCTTGCCGCTGAATGTTTACCACGGCGGCGGCAAGGATGCTATGTTTTACCCCACCGATCAAAACGCCTTTGAATTTGATTGGGCTCTTGCGCAACTTACTGCGGCGGGCGTTTGGCCCACCATTCGCGGCAAAAAGGTATATGACAGCGAAAAGGGCAAAGAGATTTTCAAAAAATGGGTAACGATTTTCAAGAAGTACCGCCATATACTCAACGGTATTACGGTACACTTTATGCCGCCCCGCATTGATACCGACCGTCCCGACCGCACAACCTGCATTGACGCCATTATGAATCAGCTCCCCTACGGTGATGAGCGTGGATTTGTCATGTTCTTTAACCAGACGGACAAGGAGCGCACGGAGGAAATCACATTGCCTGTATATTACACAGGACTTACAGACCTTTCCGCACCCCCTGCACCCTTCGAGAACACCAAAAACTGTGATGTTTCTTATCCGCTGTACGGTGAGGAAATCGCACCACTTGTGATTAAAGCCCGCGACGGCTCTACACGCACATATATTACGGACGATAAGGTGATTGACAAGCCCATTCCTCCCCTCGCAGAGGCTACGGAAACCGACCGTGAAATCTGCATTTCTGCTGAGGATAAAGCGCCTGTCAACTATAAAATTGATTCAAACGGCAATGTGCATATGAAAATTACCCTGCCTGCAATGTCTTACCGCTGGTATGTTTTGCGTGCGCCCAAGAAAGGAAATGAATGAGTATGAAAGAAGTATTAAAAACCGCCGTTGTCGGCTTGGGACAGCGCGGTATGCAGTTAATTGAGCCGATGCTGAGAATGGACGATGTGCAAATCGTCGGCGTTTGCGACACATACGAGGACCGTGTGGAAAATGCAGCAAAGACGGTGGAGGATGCCCGCGGCAATTCTCCGTTACAGACAAAGGATTACAACGAAATCTTAAATATTTCAGATTTAGATGTAGTTGTAATTGCCACATCTTGGGAAAAGCACATTGAAATCGCCATTGCCGCTATGAAAAAAGGCATTTTTACGGCGATGGAGGTAGGCGGCACCTACAATTTGCAGGAATGCTTTGATTTGGTAGAAGCACAGGAGGCAAGCGGTACGCCGTTCTTCTTCCTGGAAAACTGCTGTTACGGTCAGAGAGAACTGATGTGCCTGAATATGGCGCGTCAGGGGCTCTTCGGCGAAATCGTGCACTGTGACGGCGCGTACTGCCACGATTTAAGAAACGAGGTTTCTTTCGGCAAAGAAAACCGCCACTATCGCCTTGAACACTATAAGCATCACAACTGCGAAAACTACCCCACGCACGATTTGGGGCCGATTGCCAAGATTTTAAACATCAACCGCGGCAACCGTATGGTGCGTCTTGTTTCTATGGCAAGCAAATCCTGCGGACTGAAACAGTATATTCGTGATAAAAAGGCCGATGACGCAGAACTTATGAACACCCAGTTTAAACAGGGCGATGTTGTAAAAACACTGATCACCTGTGAAAACGGCGAAACAATCACATTAACGCTGGATACTACTCTCCCCCGCATTTACAGCCGCCAGTTTACCGTGCACGGCACAAAGGGTATGTATCAGGAGGACGGTGATTATGTTTTCCTGGAAAAAGATTTCGACGGAGATATTGCCGAAATTGATATGGACCCCCAGAAAATTTGGAAAAATGCGGATAAATACGCTGAAACCTACAACAACGACCTTTGGCTCCACAAATCCAAGGGTATGCTGGAAAGCGGCCACGGCGGTATGGATTACTTGGTACTGCGCGCTATGGTCAACGCCGCAAAGGGTGAAACCGTTCCTGCCATTGATGTATATGATGCGGCATCGTGGATGTGCATTACGGCGCTTTCCGAGCAGTCCATTCAAAACGGCAATGCGCCTGTGGAAATCCCCGATTTCACAAAGGGCAAATATAAAACACGCACAGATAAGTCAACGGGAAAATATGCGTTAGACTGACGGAGGGCGTTTATGAAATACTTTAAAAAGATACTATGTTTGGGTTTGGCTGTGCTTTTCGTCCTGTCGCTTGCCTCGTGCACAAAGCAAACAGGGATTACGGAATTAAAAGCCGCGCCGACCAATTTAAGCGTTTTGAAAGAAGTGGAAAGGGAAGCTATGGACGGCGATATTTTTGTAGCCCCTAACGGTGACGATACAAACGCCGGCACAAAGGAAGCGCCTGTTAAAACCGTAGAACGGGCATTGGAACTTGCACGCGCGCTCGAGAAGGCAGAAAAGGTGATTTCCTTTGCCGCAGGCGAATACAATGTCACCGCCGTGACGCTGACCGAGCAAGATAACGGTACGGTATTTTACGGTGACGGTGAAGTGATTTTCAACGGCGGCGTGACGCTGGACAGCGCTGACTTTACAACATACCGTGATAACATTCAGGTGCTGGATTTGGCGAAATACGGCGTCACAAAAGAGCGAATCGGCGAGGTTAAAGCGTTCGGGCAATTCAATCAAGCGGCAAAATACGACGAAGAAGGCAGTTTATACT
>JBJEPU010000001.1:0-22939 GCA_051881395.1 Candidatus Fimenecus sp. | reverse complement strand
TATCCACGCCGGCGGAACAGTTGGCGTTATGGTTAGTTTTGATACGGATGATACGACTGCCGCAAAACCCGAGTTTGCGGCTATGGGTAAAAATATTGCAATGCAGATTGCCGCAATGAACCCTGAATATTTGTCTCAAGATGCAATTTCTGCTGACGAACTTGCGAAGATGAAGTCCATCACAATCGACAGTGCATTGAATAAACCCGACTCTCTTCCGGTTCCGATTCTGAACAGCCTGATTGATGAGGCAAAATCAGGTAAATGGAGTGCAGAAGATACCGCTGTTTATGAGGGTCTCGACCAGAAACAGAGAAAGAATTTTGTAAACTTCATTTCAAAAGAGGCCTATGCTACGCTTGCAGAAATCGCAATTTCTCATAAGGCTGAAATTTCTGAAAATAAAATCTTTGTCGGTCTTGTTCAGGGCCGTCTTTCCAAACAAATCAAAGAAATTTGTCTTATGGAACAGACATTTGTCCGTTCTGACCTTTTTGACGGTACGGTTGCAGGTTATGTTCAGTCCGTTGCGAAAGAATTCGGCGCTGAAATCAAGGTTGCAAGTTTTGTCCGTTTTGAAAAGGGCGAAGGCATTGAGAAAAAAGAAGACGATTTCGCGGCTGAAATCGCAAGCATGCTGAAATAAGGCAAGTTTTATAAGAGTTTATTGGAAGCACATCGGGAAACCGATGTGCTTTTTTCTTGCCAAACCGTATGAAATGCTTTATAATATTTCATGTGACAGCCTCATATATACTATGGGGTGGTAAAATGCGCAAAATACAGTTGTTCAAACTCGGTGCGGCAGGATTGATTCTTGCATTCTGCTTGCTTTTTTATACCTATGTCTACCGCAGTGCGCAACCCACCAATGCGTCGGCGCCGAAGAAGGAAACCGTTGTGATTATTGACGCTGGCCACGGCGGGGAGGACGGCGGTGCGGTTGCCGCCGACGGCACGGTGGAACAGCTTATCAACTTACAAATTGCAAAGTATTTGGAAGCACAACTGCAAGTTTTCGGTATTGAAACAGTCATGACGCGCACAACGGAGGACTCCATTCACAGTTTGGATGCGGATACTACACGCGAACGAAAGGTTTCAGACATCCATAATCGTATGAAAATTATGGAGAAGACAGACAACGCGGTGTTTGTCAGCATTCACCAAAATAAGTACGAAAGCAGTTCTCAATGGGGTACACAGGTATTTTATTCCCCGAACACGACTTCGAGCGCCGCGCTTGCAGACTGTATTCAAAAATCGGTTGTAAACACCTTACAACCCGAAAATAAACGCATTATTAAAAAATCGGGCAGTTCGATTTATCTGCTGTATTATGCGAAAAAAACAGCCGTTTTAGTGGAATGCGGATTTTTGTCCAATCCGCAGGAAACCGCGAAACTCAAAGACGATGCATACCAAAAGCAACTCGCGTTTTCTGTTGCTTTGGGTATTTTGGAATATATGAATTCGTAAATAAGGAAGAAGAAAAATGGCATTGAAATCAAAATCGGTCTATGTTTGCTCTGCCTGCGGGCACGAGACCTCCAAGTGGTTCGGGCAATGTCCCGCCTGTCAGGAATGGAATACGATGGAGGAGGAAGTGCGTGCGGTGGAGACCGGCGCGCAAAAGAAAAACCGTGCAATTAGCTATGAAAATCGCGCATCAGTGCAAAAGTTAAGCGAAATTTCCGCGAATACCGAACACCGATTTGACACGGGGCTTCGCGAACTCAACCGCGTGCTCGGCGGCGGACTGGTTAAAGGCTCTTTGGTGCTTTTAAGCGGTGACCCCGGGATTGGTAAATCCACCTTGCTGTTGCAGATTTGTGAGCATTTGGGGAAAAGTATGTCTATATTATATGTTTCCGGTGAGGAGTCGGCGCACCAATTAAAACTGCGCGCTTCCCGCCTTGGTGTAACAACGGACAACCTTTCTTTGCTTTGCGAAACCGATGCACAGTATATTTGCGAGACCATTGCGGCTGAAAAACCGGATATTGTGATGATAGACTCCATTCAGACCATGAATATCTCTGAGTTGAATTCTTCCTTTGGCAGTATCACACAGGTGCGTGAAACCACCAACCTGTTTATGCGCACAGCAAAAACGCTGAACATTCCGATTGTCATTGTCGGTCATGTGAACAAAGACGGCAACATTGCAGGCCCTAAGGTGCTGGAACACATTGTGGACGCCGTGTTGTATTTAGAGGGTGACCGCAATTTTTCTTACCGCATTCTGCGCGCCGTGAAAAACCGTTATGGTTCGACAAATGAAATCGGCGTGTTTGAAATGGAGGACAAAGGCCTTTATGAGGTCGAAAATCCGTCGATGATGCTCCTTTCCGGCAGACCGAAAAATGTTTCGGGTGTCTGTGTTGCCTGTATTATGGAGGGGTCTCGCCCAATCTTGGCCGAAGTGCAAAGTTTAGTGACACCCACGGGATTCGGCACCCCGCGCCGTATGGCAACGGGTGTGGATTACGGTCGAATGTCTATGCTGTTGGCTGTGCTCGAAAAACGGGCAGGGTACTTCGTCGGCAATATGGATTGTTATGTGAACATCGTCGGCGGCTTAAAAATCGACGAGCCTGCCTGTGATTTATCTGTGGCGCTTGCCATTGTTTCGGGGCTGAAAGATGTTCCTGTGCCCGAGGATGTGCTCGCATTCGGCGAAATCGGCTTAGGCGGCGAAATTCGCGCCGTCAGCGCGTGCGAACAGCGTATTCGAGAGGCGGAAAAATTAGGCTTTAAAAAATGCGTTGTGCCGCGGTATAATTTACTGAAAATCAAATCGAATTTGAAAGCGAATATTGAGGTTGTCGGCGTCAGCAATATCCGCCAGGCGTTTGAGGCGATTATTTAATGCTTACTCCTGTATTGACACCCTATTTGCCTACGGGACAGGCTAAGGTTTTGATAGCAGGCGAGGGGGCACGCGGTTTTTCCGATGCATTAGATGCCCTCGGTCTGTCTCTGTTGTATACCGCGCCTATTGCCGCATTACCGAAAAATCTCTCCACGCATGCGGATTTGGCAGTTTGTCCAATGGGAAACAACCGTTTCTTTTTGGACCGTACGCAAACTGCACTTTTTGCAAAACTGCAAGCGCACGGCTTTTGTGTTTCTTACGGGGAAAGCACCGCTTCGCGCGGCTATCCTGCCGATGTGCCGTACAATGCCTTACAGCTCGGTGAAAATCGTTTCCTTTGCAATGAAAAAACAGTAGATATTTCTATTTTTCAATATGCAAATGCACAGAATTATGCTATACTGAACTGTAAACAGGGCTATACGAAGTGTTCTGTTGCCCCGATACGGAAAAATGCTGTGTTGACCGACGATAACGGCATTGCAAAAACCCTTCAAAAAAACGGGTTTGATGTATTGCAACTTGAAAAAGGCGACATTCTGTTGCATGGATTCAACTACGGTTTTATCGGCGGCTGTTGCACTATGCTTTCCCAATCCGAAATGCTGTTTTTAGGGGATATTTGTTTACACCGCAACGGTGACGCCATAAAAGCCTTTTTACAAAACTACGGAATTACCCCGATTTGTATTGAAAAAACGCCTTTGACGGACATTGGCAGCTTAATTCCACTGTTACAGGAGGAAAAATAAATGCGCAAACAAAAATGGTCTGATTTTTTCGGTGCCGTGTGCGCCACGGCGACGGTGGCTCTGGTTGCCGCAAGCGCCAAGCATGTGCAAAAGAAATACGGTGTCAGAAATGTCAGCACCTTAATGGATTACAAAAAAATTGCAAATTATGCCTTTGAAAAATTGATTTTGGACAATGACAAATTGCCGGAAATTGTCGGTACAAAATTGGCAGTAGTAAAGGCAGAGGAAACGGAGAAAACAATATGAAGAATTTTCAAGGTGTGTACGCCGCGCTGATGACTCCTTTTTCGGCGGACGGCAGCGTGAACTACGACGCATTAAAGGTCCTTGCAGACCACTGTATTGACGCAGGGCTGACAGGTCTTTATGTCGGTGGCAGTACGGGTGAAGGCTTTTTGCTGACAGAAGAGGAGCGTATGGAGGTCTTTCGCGTCGTCGGCAAGCATGTCGGCGGCAAATGCAATTTGTTTGCGCATGTCGGCGCTATCTCAACAGACAGCGCCATTCGTATGGCAAAGGTTGCAAAAAACAGTGGATTTGATGCAGTCAGCGCAGTTGCACCGTTCTACTATTCCTTTCCGTTAGAAGCCATCAAAACCTATTACAGTGACATTATGCAGGCAACTTCTTTGCCGATGCTGATGTATAACTTTCCGAATGCGGGCGGCTTTAACGGGATGCTTGATGTCGTGAATGCATTTATACAGGACGAGAAGCTGCTCGGCATTAAGCACACCTCGCAAAATCTGTTTGAGCTTGAACAGTTCAAACATTTATCGCGGGATTTGTTTGTGTTCAACGGCTTTGATGAAATGCTGGTTGCAGGTCTTTCCATGGGTGCAGACGGCGGTATCGGCAGTACATATAACTTTATGCCGCATATCATTTTAGAGATTTACAATAGCTTCAACAAAGGGGATATTGGTGCCGCACAAAAAGCGCAGGAAAAGGCAAACCGTATCATTTCCGCAATGATTCCGTTCGGCGTTTTCCAAATGGAAAAGGAAATTCTCAAAAATCTCGGTCTGCCCGTCGGGGAATGCCGCAAACCGTTTTTGCCTCTTTCGGATGCAGGGAAAGCGAAGGCAAAAGAAATTGCCGCAATGCTGTAAAAGAGGGGAATACCGTGGCACATATCAGACAAAACAGTTTAATCATCAGTTGTCAAGCCGTAAAAGGCGAACCGCTGTATGGCTATAACATAATGCATTTAATGGCAAAAGCCGCAAAAGAAGGCGGTGCGGACGCCATTCGCTGCAATTATGTTTCCGACATCAACAGTATTAAAGCGGAAACAGGGCTACCCACGATTGGTATTATTAAAGCCGTATACCCGGACAGCAATGTGTATATCACGCCGACTTTAAAAGAAGTCAAAGCGCTGTTGGAGGAAACCGACACCGAAGTCGTCGCGCTAGACGCAACGCTTCGCCCGCGGCCGAACGGTGAAAAATTAGAGGATTTGGTAGACTATATCCGCATCAACAAGCCGTCTGTGGAACTTATGGCGGATATTTCCAATATGGAAGAAGCAAAATATGCTGATGCGCTTGGATTTGATTACATCGGCTGTACCATGCGCAGTTATACGGAAAGCACAAAAGGCATTGCCATTCCGGACTATGATTTTATCGCCGAAATGGTACAATCACTGCACGCAAAAATTATTGCAGAGGGCGGTATTTGGGAGGCAAACCAGCTTAAAAAGGTTTGGGAAGCAAATCCGTATGCGGTGGTTATCGGCTCTGCGGTAACAAGACCAAAGGATATTACCGCGAGATTCCGCAAAGTAACCGATTCGGCATTGAAGAAATAAATGAACAAAACAGAACAACCCCGTGCACTTTTCAACGGAATGTGCGCGGGGTTGTTGTTTCATATTTTTTTATTTGTTTTTATTCTCGTCTGCGGAGGTTTCTTTTTTGGGGTTTGGTTTGCGCGTATCCTCAACGATAATATCCAAATCCAAAAATTCGGCAATTTCACTTTGCTCAGCAATCGGCGCATCATCAACCGTCGAACCGTTTGACCATTTTTCCGTAAAATGCGGCTTATAGAACAGCCATTCACGGCGGCGGCAGATAATCAGGAAGGTGGCAAGCACGATGAAAATGCAGGTGATGATACTGCCGACTTGCAGCCCTCTCGAAGCGTAACGCATGGTGACCGTGTGCGTACCCGCGCCGACGCGGAACGCCAGCAAACCGTCGGAAACAGAAAGAATATCTGCGCTGTATACACGCTTACCGTCTACATACACAAACCAATTCGTGTCGTACGGAATGGAGGTATACACAATTTCATTCTCTGCGGCGGTCAGTGACCCGACAATCTCTGTGTCTGAATACGAAGTAATTGATAACTGACCGTCATCTGCGAGGACTTCATAGCCTTTTTTAAATGCCGTCGCATCCAAAGAATATGCATAAAACTCAACCGTGCCGGCGGTTTCGCCGTTTTTAATCGGAATGTCCACAAAAATGGTTTCGCCCGCAGGGCGAACGCCGATGTCTAAAATATATCCTTCGGATGTGCTGAATGTTTTGGAATACAAGTTCGCGGAAACGGTTGCGGAATCCGTTTTGGTGGATTTTACATAAATATACACATTTTCCGTGCGTTGCGGGGTCATTTCTATTGTAAAACTTCCGCTTGCTGTGGAATCTTCTTTTGTGAAACTGATATTACCCGACTCCACATCTGCGTCTAAAAATTCCATAACATTGTTATAATCGATATAGTCCACCGTCAACTTGCGGAAAACATTATCGACACCCGTCGCATAGTAAAACCATTGCTGTTGCGCCAAAAACGGGTTTCCTGCCTCTTTGGAAGACCAATCCGCCGCATCCGCCCCACAGGCAAATGCAATCGGTAAATCGTAAAGGTTTTTATATGCTGTGAATTTGCCGCTTGAAAACAGTTCTTTGTAAAGCAATGGGTTCATATCGGTATTGTCATTATCAACGATATATTTTAACCCAAACATTGCGTTGTAAACCGGCGTTTGCAGACGGTAGGTATAGCTGTTGATATAATTTCCGAACATACCGACATCCTGCTGAATGTTCGCAACCTTTTCATAAGCCATGGAAGAGAACACGGAAACACCGTTGTAATTGTACCAACTCGGGTCCATTCTTGTGCGCAGGTCTGTCAGTTCCATACGGTAAAATGAACCGTCTTGCTCGTCCAACTTTGTCTTGATTTCGCGAAAATCCGCATAATCCGAAGTGTAACTTTCTTTCGACTGATTTGCGGAATAGTGGTCTGTGTTGCCGAGTGCAATTTCCGAAATCACACAGCAAAGCAACAACACCGAAACCACAGAGGACATCAACTTTTTGTTGCGGAACAAATACAAGACCACAACATAAATCACTGCAAAGGCAAGGCTGACAAGCAGAGAAATATCGTCAATATTTTTAGATGTGATTTTTTCAACCAAAACAATAAAGCCGACAATGCCGATACCGGTTGCTAAAATCTGATTGCCCGAGAACGCCCGAATGCGCATAAAGGTTTTGTAAGCTATTTGCAATAAAACAAAGCTGTACATAAAGGAAAAACGGTACGGCAAGTCGTTCGGGAAATGAAAACCGTGCCAGAAGAAGTTCAAATAATTGAGGTTGAAACTGAAATATAAAACCGCCAGCAAACAGACATAGGAAACCTTTCGCGCACGGGGATTTTTTTACAAAACAGAAACAGCGGCACCAAAACCAAGGTGAGCATACCGCAGTAGACATTCGGCAGAACATCCGAGCCGCTGCTGCGAATCGTCGGCTCATTCGCCGCCAAATGGTTGGCGAGAAAATCAAATACAGCAAAGTACTTTTTATAGGTTGTGGGGGCGGAGCCGCTTGTGGCAGAACTGTTGCTTAACACCTCAATCAACGGTAACAAAAGTACGGCGACAAGCCCAACGGCAACCACGGAATAAAACGCAAATTTCCAACCGCTGCAAAAGAAAACAGAGTTACGCAATTTTTGAATGACAGACGGTTTTTTCTGCGCTTCGGCTGGAATTTCGCGGAATTTTTTCGTCAACGGATAATTGGCAAAATAGTAAGTCAAAAAGTACAGAACCGAGAAAATACAGACCATATACGCCATATAGTAATTGGTGATAAAGCACAGAACCAAAGAAATGCAATAAGTTTTCACTTTTCCTGTGCGTATGATGCGTTCAATGCCCAAAATCACAAACGGGAACAGATACATGGCGTCGAGCCACATCACATTCCAATAATACGCTACAAAATAGCCGCAGAACGCATACAGCACGCCGAATGCCGCCGTTGCCGCGTTGTGTTGCCGCAGGGAAGCCTTCAAATAGTAGGTAAAAGCGCATGCGGAAAGTACAGCCTTAATTACAATCATTGCGGCAATCGCTTCGGGAATGTTTTCATGCCCAAACAGCAAGATAATCAGCGTGACGGGGCTGGAAAGATAGTTGAGGAAATTCCCGAGAAAACTGCTGCCCAAACCCGATTCCCAAGAGTAGAGTAGGGAACCGCCGGAAGTAATACGGTCATACAGTTCTGCGAAGAGCGGTCCGTATTGATGATACAAATCCATTCGTAAAATGGTCATATCCCCAAACGGAATTAAATCATAGCAATAATAAACCAGCATCATAATGACAAACGCACAAATGCCGGAAAGAAAGATAAATCGGTTATCTTTCAAAAATGCGGTTTTCGGTTTTTTCAGTGTTTTTTCCATATCCGTGTCCTTTGCATAATACAAATCATCTTTTCGTTTAGTATACCATAGTCTTACAGCGGTTTCAAGAAATAGTTGTTCTATTTCAGGACAAGTAACCATATATTGCATTGAGGTGAAAAAAGAATGCCAAATAAAGCCTTATGCGGTATAGAGGGCGTTTTTCCGTACTTGCCGCCGCGGCTTCTGTCGTGTTTCACGAAAATCTCAACGGAAGTTTTGTCACAGATTACGGAATTGCGCCTGCGTGCTGATTTGCCGCTGGTGCTTGTAACAGCACAGGAGAAATTGTTTTTAACCGAGAACGGCAGAACAACCGCATTGCAAAGAAGCGGTCTTTGTACCGTTTCCGACGCAGAAATCGAAGAAATCGTTGCCAAAGCGTGCGGGTATTCCGCGCACAGCCACCAGCAGGATTTTGCAAATGGGTATTTATCACTCCCGGGTGGGCATCGTCTCGGTCTGTGCGGAACGGTAGTTGCAGAGAAGGGCGCGCCAAACGGCATACGGGAAATTACATCCTTGAATTTGCGCATTGCAAGGGAAATCCCGACCGCCGCCGATGAAGTGTTCACTGCCTGTTTTCTAAATGGATTACAAAATGTTTTGCTTGTCGGTCCGCCGGGATGCGGCAAAACAACGGTTTTGCGTGCACTCGTGCAACAGCTTTCCAACGGAAGAAGGCAAAAGTTGTATACCTGCGCCGTTGTCGATGAGCGCATGGAAATTTTCCCGAACAGTCACTTTCAAGCTACCCCATGCTTTGCAGATATTCTTTCGGGCTATCCAAAAGCGAACGGCATTGCATTGGCGGTGCGTGTGCTGTCACCGGAAATGATTTTCTGTGACGAAATCGGCAGTGCGGAAGATGTGTCAGCCATTGCGGACGGTATGCGGTGCGGGGTGCACTTTGCGGTAACAGCACACGCGGAAAATATAACGCAGTTACTGCGCCGCCCGGCTTTAAAACCACTGTTTTTGCCCGGTGCTATTGACACGGTGCTTTTGCTCGGTACAGGAGAGTATCTCGGTAAAATCCGAAGTATTTACAAGGTGGGTGAAAGTGATGCTCAAAACGGTGGGTATCCTGTTGCTTGCGGCGGTCTGCCTTTTGACGGGGATGACCTTATGCGCACAAGTGCATAAGCGGATTCGGGAACTCGATTGCTTTGTGCGTTTGCTCACCGTTATGGATACGCAAATTGCCTACGCCCTGCAACCGACCGATGCACTGCTTCGGCATCTGTGTAGTACTGCGGAATTTGCGGACTTTTCCTTTGTGTTTTTTCTGAACGATGCATTTGCGAAGGGAAACCCCTTTACATCTGCGTGGAAAGAAGCACTCAAAGAATATACTGCACATTCTGCATTAAAAGCCACTGATATGGACTTGCTTTGTGCCTTCGGTGACGGTTTCGGCACAACGGATAAGAACGGACAGACGGCAAATTGCGCTTACTATATCTCTCGGCTGACGGAATTGTCAGGCGAACTCAAACAAAATGAAAAAACCGCAACAAGGCTGTATCTAACGCTCGGCACGCTGGGCGGATTATTTCTAACGATTTTACTTTTATAGCGGAGGAAGTATGGAACTGACGCTGATTTTTAAAATTGCCGCAATCGGCATTATCGTTGCCGTATTGAACCAGGTGCTGTCAAAATCCGGACGCGACGAATATGCCATGCTGACGGTGCTTACCGGTATTATAGCCGTCGTAGCCATGATTTTGCCGCAAACAGAAACGCTGTACGACATGATTTGTTCCATATTTGACCTGTAATTATGTTGAAAGTTGTTTTTCTTGTGTGTATTGCCGTTATATTGCTGACCTTTGTCAAACACGAGCGAGCGGAGTTTGCCGTTTTATTGAAAATGGCAGTCCTAACGGCAATACTTTTGTTGGTCATCGGCATTTTACAGCGCTGTGCAGACGGGTTTGCGGATATTTTTGCGCTTGCCGATATTCCTTCATCCTATTTTACCGTTATGCTGAAAATGCTTGGACTTTGCATTACGGCACAAATTGCGGAAAACATTTGCAAAGACTGCGGCGAAAGCGCACTCGCAAGCACGGTGGAAACCGCCGCAAAATGTGCAATACTGTTGGTTGCTTTACCGGTGGCAAAAGAATTGGTTACAATCTGCTTGGGATGGTTACAATGAAAAGATGTGTGCAACGATACAGTGTCTGTATTTTTCTGATTTTGCTTTTTTTATCAGTATTCTGTTTATCGGCATCAGCCGAAGAAACTGAATACGCACAAAGCACGGAAAGCGCACAAGCCGTTGCAAAGGAAATCTATGACGAATTGAATATCCAAGCGGCTGAAATGCTTTCAGAACTCGGGCTGTCAGAATTCAGTATGGACAGCGTTTTAACTTTGTCTCCGCGCAAAGTCATTGATGCGCTTCTCGGTATTTTGCAAGGGGCTTACCGATCTCCGTTTCGCGTTGCCGCCTTGCTTTGTACTATATCTGTTCTCGGCGCTTTGGTCTCCGCCTTTTTTACACAGGACAGCAAAATTCAAACGGCATTTGATATGTGCTCTGTGTTGATTGTGACCTGCATCTTGGCAAAATCTTTGACGGAAGTTTTGGAAACAGCCTTTTCCGCTGTACAGTTGTGCAGTGATTTTATGCTGGTCTATATTCCCGGCTTTGCAGGTATCATCGCTATGAGTGGGAAACCGCTGACCTCAGCGGCGTATAGCTCCGCGATGGTTGCAGTATCCAATTTATATACACAGGTCGGTGTACACCGGTTTCAGCCGTTTCTGCTCCTATATCTGTCTTTAAGCATTTTTTCCGCCTTACAGGAAAAATATACCTTGCAACCGATTGTGCAGTGTATGAAAAAAGGGATTTACATTGTATTCGGATTTGCGGCGACCGTTTTTTCGGGACTTCTGACCGTAAAAGGGGTTTTGGCAACAAGCGGGGACAGCGTGACCGTCAAAGGTGTCAAAATGCTTGTAGGCAGTACTGTGCCGATAGTAGGCGGCGCGCTGAGTGAAGGAGTGACTTCTGTTTTGGCAAGTGCAGGTCTTATTCAAAACACGGTCGGCGTATTCGGTATTTTCGCCATTGCCTGCACGGTATTACCGTCCGTTATGCAACTGCTTTTGTGGTATTTCGCGCTCTCCGTCGGCGGCGCTGTGGCGGAAGCACTCGGGCAAAACCGTATGAAAAGCGTACTGCAAGGCATCGGCGGTGTGCTTTCGGTCACCAATGTGTTTTTAATTTTTACGGCTTATGTATTCATCATTTCCACAGGCATTATTTTGCAGTTTCGAGGTACATAAATGGAAAAGTTGCAAGCCGCTGTTTGTGCAGTCGGCATCGGGATAACGGTTGCCGCCTTGTTCGGAATGCTTTTCCCGAACGGGAATATAAAAAAGGCTGCCGAAACAGGGCTGACGGTTTTATTGTTGTTTTTGCTTGTTTCGCCGTTTTTACAGTCGGAAAATATCGAAAACCGCATTTTGACGGAAAGTCTCGCGTATGATTTAGAGACATTCTCAACAGTCGATGTTTATCAAAACGCCGTAGCAAGCTACATTCAAACCACACTCGAAAACGTAGGAATACCGACGCAATCCGTTCGAGCGGCTGTGCAGTTGGGCGACGATAACACCGTTCTTTTGCAAACCGTGCAAGTCGAAGTTTCAAAAGATACAGATACCGAAGTGCTGTTACAGGTGTTAGAGGATTGTTTGGAAATTCCGCCGGAAATCGTCACGGTGCAAGGAGAATAGCGATGGAGAAGCTGAAAAGGATACGAGAACTGTTTCAATCCGAAAAACGCGTTCGGCTGTTAGCCGTTTTAGGCGCCGTCGGTGTTTTGTTGATTTGTCTTTCGGAATTTATCAACTTTCCGACGCAAAAAGACGCACAAACCGAAGTGTCGGAAACTTCTGCATCGGACTACTGTGACACGACGGAAAATAAATTGGAAAACATTATTGCACAGGTTGCGGGCGCAGGTCGCGTGCAGGTGATGATCACCTTAGAAAGTTCTGATGAAAAGGTCTATGCCGCCGACGAAAAAACCGATACAAAAACCGGTACCGATACACAGCAAAAAAGTACCGATGAAAAATATGTTTTAATTGACAATGGGGCAGGTGACGACGGCATTTTGTTAAAAACCAATGCACCGAAGGTCAAAGGTGTTATTGTTGTTTGTGACGGTGGTGACGACCCGACGGTTGCAAAACAGATTACCGATGCGGTTTCTGCCGCACTCGGCATCGGCGCAAATCGCATCAGCGTATTAAAAATGAAACAAACGGAGGCGTAAGTATGTCAAAAATCTTTGCAAAAAAACAGGTCTTGTTTTTCGGATTACTCATCGCTCTTGCGGCGGCGGTTTATGTGAATTGGTATTACACAAAACCCGTAACCGAAATCGACAATGGGCCGCAAACAGCAACCACAGAAGCGGAAAATCTCGGCGAAGCGCAGTATGTGAATGCCGAAAACAGCACTTATTTTGATGCAGCAACGCTCAAACGCACACAGGCGCACGCCGATGCACAATCCGCACTGCAAGCAGTCATTGACAGTGCAGATGCGGATGCGGAAAGCAAGAAAGAAGCCGTAGAGGATTTAGAGGAATTGTCAAAAAATATGAAGTTGGAAGCAGATATTGAAAATTTGATTACAGCAAAAAGCGGCGGAAAGTGCCTGGTTACCTTGGGCGACAGTGCAGAGGTTGTATTGCAAAAAGGCACTTTAAACGACCAACTTGCCATACAAATTAAGGAAATCATCGTCAATAAGACAGAAATTTCCGCAGAAAAAATTACATTAGTTGAAGTAAAATAGTTGTGTATTTTTGAGTTTGTGGTATAATAGGGAAAAGAAAGGTAGGTTTTCCCTATGCAGACGAACGAGAGAACTGCCGAGAACGGCGGGATTTTTATTTCCAACGATGTGATTGCTTCCATCGCCGCAAACGCCGCGAAAGATATTGAAGGTGTCAGCGGTTTTGCTGTGAAAACCGGTACCCGCACAGCGGGTGCAGCGGATATTTCCAAAGCAGTCAAGGTTTTGTCACAGGACAATGATGTAAAAATACAAATCGGGATTCGCGTGAAAAACGGTGTCAACCTGCAAACGGTCAGTATGGCAATTCAGCGAAGTATTAAAAACGCTGTGCAGAGTATGACCGGAAAGGTCGTTACCAAGGTAAATGTTGCCGTGCAGGGCATTGATTTTGACGCACCTAATGAAGTGAAGGCAGATTCCTAAATTCACAGGCTCTCCGTTTTTTGCGGAGGGCTTATTTGGCTTTTATGGAGGACAGGAAATGACAAGAAGTGAAGAAAGAGAACAGGCGTTTTTGCTTGTATTTGAGCAGGCGTTTAATATGGACACGGACCCTGACGATATTATCGGCTATGCCGTAGAAGCGCGCCTTTTGGAGCCGACAACATTTTCAACAGCGTTATATAAGCAAACCTATGAGAAGTTAGAAGAAATCGACGCTGTCATTGAAAAATATGCCATCGGCTGGAAAAAAAGCCGACTTTCCAAAGTGACTTTATCGGTTTTACGCTTGGCGATTTGCGAAATTCTGTTTGTAGATTCCGTACCTTTCGGCGTTTCGGTGAATGAAGCCGTGGAGCTTGCGAAAAAATATGCGACAAGCGATGACGCCGCCTTTATTAACGGGATTTTGGGCGCCTATATTCGGAGTGGGGATTTACATGCTGTTTCTGGGGATTGATACAAGTAACTACACGACCTCTGCGGCACTGTATGATTCAAGTACAAATTCGATACTCCAAAAAAAGAAACTTTTGCCTGTAAAATCCGGGGAAAAGGGCTTACGCCAAAGCGACGCGGTGTTTCACCATACCGTACAGTTGCCGCAAGTTGTATCGGATTTAGCACAGGATTTCAGCGGTACGGTTGACGCTTTCGGCGCTTCCGTTTTTCCACGGCGTGCACAAGGGTCCTATATGCCCTGTTTTTTGGTCGGGCAGTCCGTTGCACAATCGCTCGCCTCAGTTCAAAAGCGGCCGTTACATACCTTTTCCCATCAGGAAGGGCATATCGCCGCCGCGCTGTATTCCGCCGAAAAACTATCGCTTTTGCAAGAAAAATTTATCGCTTTTCATATTTCCGGCGGCACAACCGAAGCGTTGCTTGTCACGCCGAACAGCGAACATATTCTCTCTTGCGAACGCATTGCCTGTTCCTTGGATTTAAAAGCCGGGCAGTTGATAGACCGTGTCGGTGTGATGCTGGGGCTATCGTTTCCGTGTGGGGCGGCGCTGGAAAAACTCGCCGAGAAAAGCGACCGACAGTATCGCTTAAAACCGACAATGAAAGGTGCAGATTGTTGCCTTTCGGGATTGGAAAATCAGTGCCGCAAATTATTTGAAAACGGCGAAAGCCCTGAAAATGTTGCACACTATTGTATGTGCGGTGTTTTGGCTGCGCTTGTCGGTATGACAGACGGCTTACAGGAAAAGTACGGTAATTTGCCGATGGTCTTTTCCGGCGGCGTAGCGTCTAATACAATGTTAAAATCCGAATTGTCCGCGCGGTACGGCGCGTATTTTGCCGCCCCTGCCTTTTCGGCAGATAACGCGGCGGGTATTGCCGTGTTAACCGCTTTAACGGAAAAGGGAATAACACTATGATGTATAACGCACCTTTGGTTTTATCGGTTTCTCAATTAAACCGCTATGTTAAATCGCGTATGGACGCCGACGAAAACCTCTTTAATGTGTTTTTGGTCGGCGAAATCTCGAACTTTACCGACCATTATAAAACCGGTCATTTTTATTTTTCACTAAAAGACGAAGAAGCGCAAATAAAAGTCGTAATGTTTCGGCAAAATGCGCTGAAAGTCAAATTCCGTCCCGAAAACGGTCTGCGGGTAATTGTGCGCGGCAGGGTTTCGCTGTATGAAGCCGCAGGGTCCTATCAGGTATTTGTGGACGATATGCAGCCCGATGGGGTAGGGGCGTTAAATCTTGCGTTTGAGCAGTTGAAAGAGCGCCTCGAAAAAGAAGGCTTATTTGACGCGGCGCATAAAAAGCCTTTGCCGCGGTTTCCGGAGCGTATCGGCGTCATTACCTCGGAAACCAGCGCGGCGGTGCAGGATATTTTGAATATTCTCGGGCGGCGTTTTCCGTATGCCCAAGTTGTTTTGGCGCCTGTTTTGGTGCAGGGGGAAGGCGCGCCCGCACAACTCATTGATGCCTTGCAGACATTCAACGCCTTAAAAAATGTCGATGTGATTATTCTCGGGCGCGGCGGCGGCTCCGCAGAGGATTTGTGGGCATTCAACGATGAACAGTTGGCATATGCCGTATACCGTTCGCAAATTCCCGTTATTTCCGCCGTCGGGCATGAAACCGATTTTACGATTTGCGATTTTGTCGCGGATTTGCGTGCGCCGACGCCCTCTGCCGCGGCAGAACTTGCCGTTCCTGACCAAACACAACTGCGAGCGGAAATTCATACTCTGCTTTCCAGAATGCAAAGAACCGTTACAAACAATTTACGCGAACAGCGGTTGCAGTTAGAGCAGTTTACACAAAAAAGTGTGTTGAAAAATCCGAATTTGTATTTTGATACAAAGCGTATGCAGTTGCTTTCCGTTTCCACGCAATTTGATACACTCGAAAAAGAGATATTACACCGCGCACGCGTCCGTTTACAGGAGAATGCCGCAAAATTACAGGCATTAAGCCCGCTCTCGGTGCTTGCGCGCGGGTACAGCGTCACAACGCTTGCGGACGGAACCGTTGTCAAATCCGCAAATCAGCTTTCCGAAAATACCGAAATTACGGTACAGTTGGCAGACGGGAAAGCCGCCTGCACGGTAAAGGAGATACTATGAAAACACACACCTACGAAGAAGCCATGCAGAAGTTAGAACAAATTGTTTCCCGTTTGGAAAGCGGGGAAGCCACATTAGATGAATCCTTAAAGCTGTTTGAAGAGGGTGCCAAACTCGCCGCTTTTTGCAGTAAGGCTTTGGATACCGCTGAACAAAAAATCACTACACTTGCACAAGATGCAGAGAAAACGGAGTAATGTGTATGTCGGATTTACAGCAAAAGTATTTAGATATGGTCAATCAAAGTTTGGAAAGCTTTGTATATACCGTGAAGGACGGGCAGGAAATTGTGCGTGATGCCATGCTTTACAGTTTAAAAAACGGCGGTAAGCGTGTGCGGCCGATGCTCACCCTTGCTTTTTGCGAGGTGTGCGGCGGCAATGCGCAGGACGCATTACCGTTTGCCTGCGCCGTGGAAATGATTCACACCTATTCTTTGATTCATGATGATTTACCGTGCATGGACGATGACGATTTGCGCCGCGGCAAGCCCTCTTGCCACAAACAGTTCGGTGAAGCAAACGCCTTGCTTGCAGGTGACGGGCTTTTAACCTTGGCGTTTGACACCGTTACCAAAGCCGAAAATCTCGCACCTGCGGATATTGTACGCGCCGTAAAGGTGCTCAGCAATTTGGCGGGCTACGCCGGTATGATTGGCGGGCAGGTGATTGACCTGCTTTCCGAGGAAAAATCAGTCGATTACAACACGCTCCACTGCATTGATAAATTAAAAACCGGTGCGCTCATCAAGGCGGCGGCGTTGCTTGGTTGTATTGCCGCGGGTGTTACGGACGAAACGGTTTTGCACGCGGCAGAAGTGTACGCGGAAAATATCGGATTTGCGTTTCAGGTGATTGATGATATTTTAGATGTCACAGCCGATACCGAAACCTTAGGGAAACCCGTCGGCAGTGATGAAAAGAACGAGAAAAGTACCTTTGTGAAATTGCTTGGGCTCGAAAAATGCCGTCAACTCGCTGATGATTTGACGGATTCCGCCGTATCGGCTTTGGAGACAATGCCCGGTGACACCGCATTTTTGTCTGCATTTGCGAAACGGCTTGCAAAACGCAAGCAGTAAACCATCATCTCTTACGGGAGTGTATTCCGAATGAACTATTTGGATAAAATTGAATCACCCGCTGACATAAAAAACTTATCTGAAAAAGAATTGGAAGCGTTGGCACAGGAAATCCGCGAGGTTTTGATTGACACGGTTTCCAAAAACGGCGGGCATTTGGCGTCAAATTTGGGTGTGGTAGAGTTGTCCATCGCCCTGCACCGCGTTTTTGATTCGCCAAAAGACAGTATAATTTGGGATGTCGGGCATCAGGTGTATACACATAAACTGCTGACCGGCAGATATAAGGATTTTTCCACCATTCGCAAAGAAGGTGGACTTTCCGGTTTTTCCTGCCCCAGAGAGAGTGCACACGATACCTTTTACAGCGGTCATTCCAGCACTTCGATTTCGGCGGCGCTCGGCGTTGCGACCGCGAAGGATTTAGCAGGGGATAAGCATACTACTGTTGCTGTCATCGGAGACGGTGCGTTGACGGGCGGGCTTGCCTATGAAGCGCTGAACAATGCAGGACGCTCCGGCAAGCGGTTAATTGTCATTTTAAATGACAACGAAATGTCCATTTCCAAAAATGTTGGCTCGGTGGCACGGTATTTGGCAGTGCTTCGCTCAAAACCCGGTTATTTCCGTATGAAAGCGCGCACGGAAAAAGCCATTAACAAAATCCCGTTTGTCGGCAAAAACTTGTCTGCGCAGATTTTCAAACTGAAAACACGGTTGAAAAATGCCATATATAAAAGCACCTTTTTTGAGGACCTCGGATTTCGCTATATGGGGCCGATTGACGGACACAACATCGCGCAGTTGTCCGAGGCTTTGGAGGGTGCAAAAATGGTCAATGCCCCCGTTTTATTGCATATTAACACAATAAAGGGCAAGGGCTACGATTTTGCGGAAAAAGCGCCGAGTGAATTTCACGGTATTTCCAAATTCAATATCAACACGGGCGAGCCGCTGATGACAGGTGCAAATTTCTCTGCGGAATTCGGCAAATTCTTATGCGAAGTTGCCGCAAAGGACAAGCGCATTTGCGCCATTACCGCCGCAATGTCGTTGGGTACGGGGCTGGAAGACTTCCGCAAGACTTATCCAACCCGCTTTTTCGATGTCGGTATTGCCGAAGAACACGCAATCACCTTTGCCTCCGGCCTTTCACGCGGGGGAATGGTACCGATTTTTGCCGTGTATTCCTCCTTTTTACAGCGCGGCTTTGACCAGCTTGTGCATGACGGTGCCCTGCAAGGCCTGCATATGATTTTGGCGATTGACCGCGCGGGCTTTGTCGGGGAGGACGGCGTATCGCATCAGGGCATTTTAGATACGGCGTTTTTAAACGGCATTCCCAATATAACCGTGTATGCACCCGCTACCTATAAAGGGTTAAAACACGCCTTTATTCAAAGCATATATCACGAAAACGGGTTAGTCGCTGTACGCTATCCGCGCGGGAGCGAAAATGCACTGCCGCCGGAAACCGAAGAGGATTTTTCGCCCTTTGAGGTGTACGGAGACCAAAATGCAGAACAACTGCTTGTAACCTACGGCAGAATTTTTGTCCATGCGGTTTCTGCTTGCGATACTTTAAATGCACAAGGTGTTTCCACAGCGGTATTAAAACTGAATCGTATTATTCCAATGGACTTAGAGGCTGTAAAAACGGCGCTTTCTGCAAAACATATTTTCTTTTTTGAAGAGGGAATTCGTGCGGGCGGTATCGGTGAGCGCTTCGGCGATTTATTGTTGGAAAACGGGTTTAAAGGACAATACACCTTAACTGCCGTGCCTGATGAATTCGTCATTCACGCTTCCGTTGCTTCTCAAATGAAACGGTATCGGTTAGACGCAGAGGGTATGTTGGAAGTAATTTCGGAGAAAAATGATGGCTGAGCAAAAAATCAGATTAGATGTAGCCGTATTGGAACGCGGTCTTTCGGAAAGCCGTGCCAAAGCAGGGGCTTTGATTATGGCAGGGCAGGTATATGTCAACGGGCAAAAAGCAACCAAAGCGGGGCTGACGGTAAAGGATAGCGACAAAATTGAAGTCCGCGGCGAAAAAATGCCGTTTGTCAGCCGCGGCGGATATAAGCTGGATAAAGCCGTAAAAGCCTTTCACTTGCAGTTGCAGGACTGTGTTTGTATGGACATCGGCGCTTCTACGGGCGGATTTTCAGACTGTATGTTGCAAAACGGCGCAAAAAAAGTGTACGCTGTCGATGTCGGGTACGGGCAACTCGCTTGGAAACTGCGGACGGATGAACGCGTTGTCAATATGGAACGCACGAATTTCCGCTATTTGACACCTGACGATATTGCGGAGCAGTTAGATTTTGCAAGCGTGGATGTCTCCTTTATTTCCTTAAAAATTATTTTACCCGTGCTCTATTCTCTGTTGCGTGACGGCGGCGAGGCGGTCTGCCTGATTAAGCCGCAATTTGAGGCGGGAAAGGAAAATGTTGGCAAAAAAGGTGTTGTCCGTGACCCGTCGGTGCACGCCGAAGTTGTCGAAATCATTACAAAATTTGCCTTTGAAACAGGCTTTTCCGTATTGCATTTGTCATTTTCTCCGATTAAAGGCCCGGAGGGCAATATTGAATATTTAATGCATATCAAAAAAGAAAAGGTACCCACATTCGCAGATACCGATATTTCCGCTTTGATTGCGGAATCCCACAACACATTGAAGTAGGTGATGGTATGAAAATTGCATTGTTACCGAATTTAACCCGCGCTTGCGCATTAGAGGTTACAAAAGAGGTTTGCCGCTGCCTTGAAAAGCTGAATGTATCCTATTTTTTTGAGGACGAACTGCAAGCCGCCTTACCGAGCCAAAGCATTTGTCTGCCGTCGGAAACGCTTTTGTCGGACTGTGATGCGGTCATTGCCATCGGTGGGGATGGGTCTTTAATTCACGCCGCAAAAAAAGCGGTTGCTTACAAAAAACCCGTTCTCGGTGTCAATGCAGGCAACCTTGCGTTTATGGCGGGCATTGAGAAAAACGAATTACATTTGTTAAAAGCGTTCATTGACGGCAGTTATTCCATTGACCCGCGTATGATGTTGGAAGTTACTTGCAAAAGTCCGAATGAAACTACGCCCAAAAGTCTCGGTTGTTGTCTCAATGATGTTGTAGTTGCGCGCGGGGAACAAATTAAACTCATCACCTTAGATGTCTATGCGGACGGAAAATATATCAATCACTATTATTCCGACGGCATCATTCTTTCCACTCCCACAGGCTCCACGGCATATTCGCTCTCAGCGGGCGGCCCTGTGGTGGACCCGAAAATTGAAAGTATCATGCTGACTCCGATTTGCACGCACTCGTTATTTGCGCGCTCGCTGATTTTTGAAAGCAATTCCGAAATCTGCGTAAAAATTCCCGAGGACGGCGAGGATATTTATATTTCCTGCGACGGAGAGCCGTCCGAGCAAATTTTGCCCGGCAGTATACTTACGGTCAAAAAGTCCAAGAATTATGCAGATTTTATACGGATTAAAAATGATTCCTTTATAGATGTGTTAAACAGTAAATTGTCGCAGAGGAGGGCGTAAAATTGAAGAAAAAACGCCATGAACTGATTTTAAAACTGATACAAGAGCACGAAATTACCACGCAGGACGAGCTTTTGGCATTGTTGCGGCAAAACGGATTTCCTGTGACGCAGGCGACGATTTCCCGCGATATTAAAGAGTTACAGCTCGTGAAAACGCCGACAAAAAACGGGCCGACCAAATATGCTGTCAGCCACAGTGATACGCAAAATAAGCACGCGAGAAAGTTTTACGCCATTTTTTCACAGTCCGTCATGTCGGTGGACAGTGCAGGGAATATGTGCGCAATCAAATGCTATTCTGGTACGGCGAATGCGGCAGGTGCGGCGATTGACTCGATGCAAATGCCGGAGGTGGTCGGCACATTGGCGGGCGACGATACGCTGTTTGTCCTTTGCCGTGATGAAAACGCCGCTGTTGTGTTTCAAACACAAATCGAAGCCATGTTAAACGGTGATGTGTAATGCTTTGTGAACTGCAAATCGAAAATATTGCCATAATCAAAAAAGCGGTCATTTCCTTTCAAAAAGGCTTGAATGTAATGACCGGTGAAACAGGTGCGGGCAAATCCATTGTGATTGACTCGATTAACGCGGTGCTCGGGGAGCGCACTTCCAGAGAGTTGATTCGCACCGGCTGTGACAGCGCGTTTGTTTCCGCGACCTTTTACGGTGTTTCAAAAGACACCGAAGATGTGCTTTGTGACCTGGAAATTCCAAAAGAAGACGACGGGTCGGTTTTAATTCAGCGCCGCCTGTTTGCAGACGGCAGAAATCAATGCAAAATCAACGGCGTGCCCGTAACGGTTTCCGCTGTCAAGCGAGTAGCCCGATTGCTTGTCAACATTCACGGGCAATCGGACAATCAAATGTTGTTGTCGCCCGAATACCATTGTGCTTACATTGATAATTTGGCGGAGGATTTCGCGGAAAAAGAAGATTTTTCCGTGGCATACCGTGCCTATATGCAGTGCAAAGCCGAACTGGCGTCTCTCAATACCGACGAAACCGAAAAGTTGCGGCGGCTGGATATTCTCAATTATCAGATTTCGGAACTTGAAAACGCCGAAATTCGTGTCGGGGAAATCGCGGAATGCGAAGAACGCTTGGAGGTTTTGCGCAATGCAGAGCATATTACAGACGCCTTACAGACAGCACACGCCTATTTAAACGGCGATGACGAGCAGGGCGGTGCGGTTTCTGCCGCTTTTTCCGCGGCAAAACAGTTGGAAAACATCTCCGTGTTTTCCGAAGAATACAGCGAGCTACAAAAGCAGGCACAGGAAGCGGCTTATACACTGTCTGCCGTTTGTGAGGATTTGCGTGACAAATTGTTTTCCGATACGTTTGACCCCGCAGAGGTGGACACGCTGGAAGAACGGTTGGATATGCTGTATACTTTACAGCGTAAGTACGGCAACAGCGAGGAAGAAATGCTTGCCTATTTGGAAAAGGCAATTTCCGAGCGTGAGAGCATAGAAATGTCCGATGAACGCAAGACTTTGCTTTCTGCCGAAGTGGAAAAGCACTATCAAAAAGCTTTTGCTTATGCAGAAAAATTACATAAAATCCGCGAAACTGCGGCAAAGAAATTTTGCCGTGATGTAGAAGCCGAACTTGCCTTTTTGGATATGCCATCCGTTCGGTTCACAGTACAAAACAACATCGGTGATTTGACCGAAAACGGCATAGATAACATTGAATTTTTGCTGTCGGCGAATGCCGGTGAAGCGCCGAAACCGCTTGCGAAAATTGCATCGGGCGGCGAACTTTCCCGCATTATGTTGGCAATTAAAAGCGTACTTGCGGAAAAAGACAATATCGGTACGCTGATATTTGACGAAATCGACACGGGCGTAAGCGGCCGTGCGGCGCAAAAAATCGGCATTAAACTCAAAACGCTGTCACAGTCGCATCAAGTGGTTTGCGTCACGCATTTGGCGCAGATTGCCGCCTTTGCAGATAGCCATATGCGCATTGAGAAGGCGGAGCACGACGGGCAAACCTTTACAGAGGTAACGCCTTTGGATTTTGTGGGCAGAAAGTATGAGTTGGCGCGGATTTTGGGCGGGCTTACCGTA